>NZ_JBANBJ010000052.1:0-60978 GCF_059803515.1 Bradyrhizobium sp. UFLA05-125
AAGCTTGCTTGACCCGTGGCATGGTCGCACCCTCCGTAAGTTCTTGTGAAAACGCTCCGCAAGAGTGCGCTCGGCGAAACCGGCGCGCAAGGGTTACCTGTGCCGTAAAATGCGAAACATCTCATCGATCTCCATTCATCTTCATGAACCGAGATCGACACATAACCGCTTTTGGTTGAGTAAAATCACGCGATCCGCGTACACGCAGCAGCATGGACCTGTATGTCCGATTCTGACCCCAATCGGCGGTTGACGGATGTCTGCTATTCCGCCGCTGTTGGGGGATAAGCAGACATCCGTCGAACGGGCCAAAAATGACGCGAATGAGCCAAAGAGAGGTCCAGTCTACGACGCCGTGCAGACGTTACCGCGATCTTTACGAGGGCTCGAAGATGTTGTCGCGGTCCACCGGACCGCTTGGGTCGTCGTTCAACCACGCCGCAGTCAAACAAAGGGTCGAAGTGGCCGATGCGAACCCACCCAGGCAGTAGACAGCCAAGATCATTCATCCACGTATTCTTAAAGCCATCGCCGCGGACTTCACATCGAGCAGCGAACATACGGCATTTCCACTGGCACCGGCTCCTTGGAGCTGAGTGTGATCCGATTCTCTCCGGAGATTTTCACGTCGAATGTTACGTCTGAAGCCGCGACACCGTCGGAGCACGAAGCAATCACTCGCACATTCGGCCCGTCATCGTGCAACGATTTGACAGTGCATTTTTGAAATGTGCCGGTTATTTGCTTTCCCTGGACGATTAAGCCGCCCGCGTGGAGATCAGCATCTTGCTTGAACGCAAGCTTGTTATTCTCTTTGGTAAACACCTCACCGCAGGCCGAGGCGTCGACCGTCCAAGCTCCGTTCAAATCCGCAGCCTGTGTCGAGGCCGATTGCGTAACGAGAAGCACTAACAGCGCCAACGGATTGAAGGTTCTCATGAAACTCTCCGATTAAATGGTCGATAGACTACCCGGACCCCGTTCGATCGGACGTGGAATTGTAGCTAAATCGGTCTCTTCGACGCGGACGGGCGTAGCACCCCGACGTGGCCTTTCGTATCGCTCCGAGTGCGGCAAGTTAGCGGACCTTTCGTTGATCTAAGTCAATAAGTTCTCCGAGCACTCGGTCTCGCCCGTACAGCTCACGGTGACGCAGCCGGCTGCGGCATGGTGATCGTCGCGTTATTCACGACCGACGTCGGGGCGGCGGTCTTCACCTTGGCGATATACGGGCGAGAAGCGCGGGCGGCCTTCGTGATCAATCAACTCGATAAGCACTTGCCTGCAATTCTGGCCGTGGCGTGCATGATCGTCGCGGTCGAGGTGATCGCGTTGCTGGTGGCTTTCGGCTGAGGCCTTCGCGGGACCGCAAGCGCGGTCCGCTGGTGTGCTAGCCGGACGGCCGTCGGCCTCGGGTGCGCCGATGTGTTCGCTGTCCGGCGATCAACGCAGCGAAGGCGATGATCCCGATGCCGTCCACGACGAGTGTGTAGGTCTCCATGCAACAGCTGTTCCCTTACTGCCGAGCGTCCGCAGCCTAATCGAGTCTCGGTGTCCGCTCTGTTCGGTTTACGACACTGGGAACGTCGATCCGCCGCGCTCCGCGCCCGCCCACGCGTTTCCGCGCCTCGGCCAGGCTTCCAACGCTCAGCCAGACGCGGGGTCTCAGTGGGCTCGGCAGGATCGCCAGCGAGCGCGGCCCGGCCGTGCCTTGCCACGGCTCCACTTCCGATATTGCCCCCTTCTGAGACATGCGCGTCGGGCCAAATGGCCGCTTTGCGCCGACAGCTGCCGTCCCCGCGAGGTCGCGTTTTGAACCCAAGGCGACACAGGCGCTATCGTGCGAACGACGCACGATAGCTATCCGATGAACGTGGCGCCCCGTTTAGCCGAAATCGCATAGCGCGGGAGGGGTTGCTTTGCCTAACCTCCCGTCTGGATTAAAGTGGAGATCGCCCTGGCCGCGAACCATGACGCGCCGGGGAGGAGCCAGGCTCGGTCGGGCCCAGGAACGCAGCAACCAAGGAGGACTGCTCGTCAAACTCGGATGGAGGAGCTGATGCTCATGAGCAGGCCGGAAGCTCATCTTCAAGATTTGCAGATGATGGAGCGATGCTTTGAAGTCGCTCGACTTGGAGCGAAGAAAGGAGAGCTGCCGTTCGGCGCCCTGATTGTTTCTCGAGGACAGGTCATTGCCGAGGCGACAAATTGTGTTTCATCGGAGAGCGATGTGACGCGCCACGCCGAGCTCGTGGCACTTTCCGCGGCACAAAAGGTCCTCAAACGAAAGCGTCTGCAAGATTGCACCTTGTATTCGATCGTTGAACCTTGCCCGATGTGTTCGTTTTCTTCAAGGGAGGCGCGAATTGGTCGGGTGGTGTTCGCCCTCTCGTCTCCTGTGATGGGCGGATATTCGAAATGGGACGTGCTGAAGGACGACGATTTATCGAACAAGCTACCAGAGGTTTTTGGACCTCCGCCGGAGATCGTTTCCGGCCTGTTGGCAGCGCAGGCCGAGCGGGTCTGGAGCCAGTGGAACCCGCTCGCTTGGCGCTTCATAAAACGAAGAGGCTGCTTTGGATCGGCGGCGGATCTGCCTGAGCGCCATGCGGCCGCGCCGCGGCCCATCCTTTCGTGGGCTGCCTTGACCGCCTTTTTGGCTGCGCCGGCCCTGGCGGTGAGCAAGGCCTTCCTGCGCTCACGTCCGGGTTCGAAAGCTATGCCAAAGTTCGACCCGCAGTCCGACTCGTGAGCGCGCTGCCGACGTAGCCGTTCGGAATCGCCATCGAAATAACGCCGATCGCACAGGGGCTCGGGCCAGTTATCTTTTTGGCAACTCGGATTCGCACTTGTCTGGCCGGCGTCGCGCCGTGCGGGCAGCGGCACTGACGGCGGGATCGGACTGGTGTTAATGTTTGAGGTGCAGCAGTCGACGCGGTAAGCGGCCGTGAAGGTGCGGGAAACCGAGGTGAGTTCCAAGCCGTTGTTTGGCCCTGCGCAATGCCCTCACCGCAATAACAGCGTCAAAGGCTAATCGGCTAAGTCTAGGAAGTTGCCGTGGGTCGCTGACCACTGAACCTCCAATTTTGCGCAGTCTAGGCTTACCTGCGGGGCCGATCTTTATGAGCGCCGCTCTCGGAAGTATCCGATGGGCAGGGTTTAGAACAACGCGACAAGCGGCAAAGGGAATTCTGAATTCGGCAGCAATTCGGGCCACGATTTGCGACTCCATATCAGCCGCGACAGCCCCGGTGGTGGCATGGAAGTCCCGTCTCTCCTCAAAACTTGTCATCGGGGTTGCCACTCCAGCAATCGGAGAGTAGCCGGCGCCCGGGATCATCCGAAGGAGCTCCTGGGCCCAAGGGAGATCACTCGGATAAGCTTCATCTTTCCCGGCAAACACCGACGAAGCGATGACAACCTTACCCGGTCGGAGCTTCGGATCCAGCCCGCCGCATACGCCAAAGCTTATAATCCCGCGCGCACCTTTTCGGATGGCGTCACGCAAGTTAGATGCGGTCCGGTCACCATCGGCGATCATCGCTGTCATCCCCGCTATTCTGGCCTCAATTGCCAGTCCAACGACGGCGATCACAGCCTTCGCGTTGGGGGCACCAGTCCGATCCTCCTCTGCCTCATTTACGGTCACAAGCAGGGTCATCGCAGCCTTCTAAAACGAAAGTGTCTCTAGATTTAGCTTGCGATCCCAAACAAGGTAACTTGCGGGCTGTGCGCTTCTGCGAAATCTATGTAGGTGTGCTTTCGCGGTCACTAATCGTGGATCAGGCAGACAGCGCCGCCCCCTCGGTGATTTTCAGGCAAGTGCCGCTCCTGTGCCGCCACAGCCAGCCGAGAGCGACGGCGCGCTTGATACAGGTGCGGAATTGCTCGCCACTGCCGCCAGCCGTCAGAAATGGCTCATTGACGCGTTCGACGAAGATACGGCCATCCTCCACCGCTTGCCGTTCGCGATTTCGGCGACCCTGCGCGCGCAGCAACGAGATCGGCGAAGGGCTGCCGCTCGACGAATTTCATGCTGCCATCGTGATCTCGAGTGCGCCTTGCTGCAGCGCATGAGCCCGTTTGTGGCCCAACTCGGACCTCTGGTGAGGTGAGGTCTGCTATCGCGGCGTTATCGACGCCGGGCTTATGAGTACATGCCCTGGCTAGCCCCTCGGTTGGACGATCCTCGTCAGCATGGGGAAATGCTTGTTGCCGCCCGCAAACGGCGGGAACTGGACGAAATCCGCACGCATGCGCTTGATCACGTCTGAGCTCAGCGCGTGTGCGAGAGCTTCCGGGCTGTCGAACACCAGCTTGTTGCGCTGAATGTACGCGACCCGCTGCGACGGCAACCGGTCGACCCAGTCGATCCCAGTATAGATCTCGACCTGGCGAACGTTCGGGAAGGTCCGCATGATCGAGGGGTGATGGTCGAGATAATGCAGGTGCCACGCATTGAGGTCGTCAGCCGGCCCGGGATAGTGGACGAGGTAGCTGCACGGGTTCGTCGTTCCCTCGTGATGCGCGGCAAGGTCGACCGGGAACGAGCGCGTCACCATCGCCTGGTGCGTGACATCGAGTCCCGCAAGGCTCGGCAGGCCTTCACCCACCGCGAGGCCAGCGAGAACTCCGCCGCCGTCGAGTGCCGCTTCGCAGGCGAAGAGGTCCGGAAAGCGCAGTTGGACGGCTAAAGTCGGCCCCGGACCATCGGCCCCATAGGGGTGATCGACCGAATGCTCCAGCGGCGTGAACAGCAAGCCCTCGGTCATATGCGGAATCGATCCGATCATGGCCGCCGCGGCGGCAATATCATCGGACTGGATCCGGCGTTCGCCGGCCGGATCAGAGAACGTCATGAAGAACGAGATCATGAGGGAACTATCTCCGTTCCCTCCCCAGCGTGCAAACGGGCCACGAGCGCGGCGCGGACGTCGTCGGGCCAGGGTATGGCATGGTGGTCGACCAGCGACGTCGCGGCGAGGATCTGGCGGGCCTTCCACCGCGTCCCGTCCGCACCCGAGACGACGTGCGCCAAATGGAGCGAGGCGCGGCCGACCTTGACGATGTGCAGCGCGAACGTCAGGCGGGCGCCGAACTTCGATGGCCGGGAAAAATCACAGGTGAGATGCACCGTGGGCGTCCCGATCTTCCGGACCGTGATCAATTCCGGCCATGGAAAACCGATCGTTGCCCAGAACTCCTCGACGACGCCATTGAGGATGTTCAGATAGGACGGGAAGTAGGCGATGCCGGAGGGATCGCAATCCCCGAACCTTAGCTCGCGGTCGAAGGAGAACTGCGTCATCAGATCGCGACGACCGGGTGCCTGATGACACCGACGCCATCAACCCCGGCTTCCACCACGTCGCCCGGCCACAACCATTCCTGCGGAGACAGGCCGGCGCCAACTCCTTCAGGCGTACCCGTCGCGATGATGTCGCCGGGCTCGAGCGTCATGCCCGATGAAATGTCGGAAATCAGAACCGCAATGTCGAAGATCATGTATTTGGTATTGGAGTCCTGCTTCATGACACCGTTCTTGGTCAGCCAGAGCCGCAAGTCATGCGGATCGGGAATCTCGTCCGCCGTCACGATGCAGGGGCCGAACGGCGCATAGGTGTCCATGCCTTTGGAAAAGATCCACTGGCCCGCGCGGCGATTGTCGCGCGCGGAAATATCGATCATCACTGAATAGCCGAAGACGTGATCCATCGCTTTGTCGACTGGGATGCGCGTGGCGGTCTTGCCGATGATGACGGCGAGCTCGACTTCCCAATCGAGCTGCTGCGTCATCTTCGCATTGTGCTGGATGGCTGCGCCGGGACCGATCACGGAGGTCGGCGGCTTGGAAAAGACCACCGGCTGCTTCGGCAGGTCCTTGTCGGTATCGAGGCTCTTGGCGGACTCCGCGACATGGGCGCGATAGTTGAGCCCGATGCCAAAAATGTTCTTTCGCGGGCGCGGGATCGGGGCTTGCAGTTTCACGTCCTCGACTGGAACGGCCGAGCCGGCCGCGAAGCGGCCATTGGCGTTCTCAAGGCACTCCTTCAGCGCCGGCAACAGGGTCACGCCGTTGTCGATGAACGAGAGCATGTCGTTCGGCCATGCGAGATTGCGCGACGCACCGAGGCGCTCGACATCGACGACCAATCCGTTGACGACAACCCCGAGGCGGGCACCGCTGGTGCCGGAGGTGTAGGTGACAAGACGCATGTAAGCTTCTATCCGGCTCTTCTGGTTGAATTCTGCAAGGACGCGTCAGGCGGCGACCGGCTGATGGCCGGCATTGTCGCCATAGGCCTCTTCCCTGTAGAGACTGAGGCCCTCGATGACGGGCAGATCGTTGAAGCAGAACAGGCAGGCGTCCTCGCTCGAAGACGCGTTGCCGTGCTCGTGCCACGCCCAGGACGGAACGCAGAAGATGTCGCGCTCCTCCCATTCGAACCGCTTGCCGCCGATCACGGAATAACCGTGCCCCTTGGCGACCTGGTAGACGAAGCTTCCGGTGTGCCGGTGCGACTTCGTTGTCTCGCCCGGCCGCAGCAACTGCATGCTCGCGCCGATCGTCTGCATCACGTGCCCACCGGTGATTGGATTGACGTAGTTCATGAGGATGCCGTCGTAGGGCGATCCGTCGGTCGCGGCGGCATATTTCCGCAAAGCGTCGTAGGTCGGCTCCCACTCGTACTTGAACATGGGCGAATAGCCCTTCGACCATTTGGAGTCAGCCGGCCGAAGACCGGGATTGCCCCAGGTCCTGGTCATGTCGTCCACGGGGTAGCCGGACTCCTCCTGCTGGATTTTTGGATGCACGACGAAGAAGTTGGCCTCCAGCGCATTGACCAGCGGGATGTCGAGCCCATCCTGCCAGATGCAGACCGAGCCGTTGCCTTCGACGCCATGCTCGTGCCAGGTGCCGTTCGGCGTCAGCACGAAATCGCGCGCCCCCAACGTCATCTTGTGACCGTCAACGATCGTATAAGCGCCCGCCCCTTCCATGATGAAGCGCAGGGCGGAGGCCGAGTGCGCGTGCGCGGTCGCGACTTCACCGGGGTGCATCACCTGCAATCCCGAATAGAGCCAGCCGACCGCGGCCGACACATCACGGCGACCAGGGTTGTTGAGGTAGATCACCCGGCGCCCCGCTTTCTCCGGCGAGACCAGCTCCACCGAGCGCAGCACGTGCTCGCGCAGATCACTGTAGCGCCAGAGCACGGGAACGGACGCCGACTGCGGCTGCCACGGCTCGATCTTGTTGGCGACCGTCCACAGCGCGCCGGCTTCGAATTTCTCGAGATCCTTGTAGTAGGCCTTGAGCTCCGGAGTATCCTCGACATTGGCCCGGCCGATGACGTTTTCGCGCATCCCATCCTCCAAGTCCCGACTTGTGAGTCTTGCCTCGTAAGTCCTGTCTCATGGCGTCGCTGGCGCGACGCGTCCCAAACCATCATTCCGACTTGTCTGGAATTGACGTGAAGCCTGCCTGCTCGGCGGCGTCCGGTGCGAAACGTTCGCCCTCCACAAAGCCGAGCGGCCCCAGCGGACGGCGATTGACCCGCAAATCGAAAATGTCGAAGCGGTTGTAGTGCCCGACGATGTCATGCATCTGCTTCGGTTGAATGCAGCGGTCGAGATCGATGTCAGCGTAGACGATGCCTTCATCGTCGATCAGGGGAGCACCGACCACGCGGCCGTCCGGCCCGATGATCCCCGAAAATGCGCTCGACTTGCGCTGCAGGCGCGCCCGCGCATCGGGAACGATGGCCTCCATCGCCGCAATGATCTCTTCCGAGACCGTCGAGCAGGAGACGACCGTAAAAATCTTGCCTTCAAAGGAATGGGCAATGGCGCGCAACTTGATCGCCTCCGCCATGTCGTAGTCCGCCGGCGCGACGGGGAGCGAAATGTAGCTCGCAACGTGGACGAGCTCTCCCTGCCCCAACAGCGCAAAGCGCGCGAGCGTGTTGGTGTTCTCGCCACACGCGAGCCCGCCGAGACGCCCGATCTCGGTATCATAGACGCGCAGGCTCGACCCGTCACCGCCGGTCCAGGTCAGCTTCTCTGCCCAGGTCGGCACCAGCTTGCGGTGCTTGCCGAGCAGCGCGCCGTCCGGGCCAATGAAGACCAGCGTGTTGTAGATTGCTCCCAGGGACACCGGGCTGCGCTCGTTCACGCCGAGGACGACGTAGCACCCGGTATCGCGTGCAGCCTTCCGGACGACGTCGATCTCCGGACCCGGCACCAGGACCGATGCCTTGGCGAGCTTCTCGAACCATGCGCTTCCCGTGACGGGATCGGTGATCCAGTTCCAGTAGGGATAGCCTGGAACGAACACTTCGGGGAACGCGACGAGCTGCGCGCCATGGCCAGCTGCCTCACGCACCAGTGAGGCTGCCTTGTCAGCGGTCGCGCTCGCGTTGAGATATACAGGTGAAGCCTGGACGGCGGCAGCTTTAAAGCGCGGCAGCTTCAGCATTGGCACTACCCTGTCGCTGGCTCATGATCGCCTTCCGGAGCAGAGGTCCGCAAGCGTGACTACATAGCGCAGCGTTGACTTACTTCACATGTAAAAGTATGCTATCGCATATTTCTGGAGGGCGCAATGGCTGAACGGTCTTTTGCTCGCGAAGTCGAGGATCTCCGGCTCGGCGACGGCGACACCTTCCGCGGCGAAGGCATCCTCGCCATCACCAAGGCACTCCTGCAATCGGGCGTTGCCTATGTCGGCGGTTATCAGGGCTCGCCGATCTCGCACCTGATGGACGTGCTGGCCGACGCCAAGGACGTGCTCGACGATCTCGGCGTCGTCTTCCAGAGCTCCGCCAATGAGGCGGCAGCGGCGGCGATGCTGTCGGCCTCCGTGATGTATCCCCTGCGCGGCGCGGTCGCGTGGAAGTCGACGGTCGGCACCAATGTTGCCTCCGACGCGCTGGCCAATCTCGCCTCCGGCGGCGTCACCGGCGGCACCATGATCATCGTTGGCGAGGATTACGGCGAAGGCTCCTCGATCATGCAGGAGCGCACTCATGCCTTCGCGATGAAATCGCAGATGTGGCTGCTGGATCCGCGCCCCGATCATGAATGCATCGTCAACCTGATCGAAAAGGGCTTTGAGCTCTCGGAAGTCTCGAACACTCCGGTGATGCTCGAGGTGCGCGTCCGCGCCTGTCACATGCATGGAAGCTTTGCCTGCAAGGACAATGTGAGGCCGGCCCACACCATCAAGGACGCGCTGAACAATCCCAGGCGCGACGTCGGCCGCATCGTGCTGCCGCCGGCGGCCTACGAGCATGAGCAGGAGAAGATCAAGACGCGGATGCCTGCGGCGATCGGCTTCATCCGGGACAACAAGCTGAATGAGTGGATGGGGCCGAAGCAGGGCAAGGTCGGCATCATCATGCAGGGCGGGATGTACAACAACGTCATCCGCGCACTGCAATATCTCGGGCTGTCGGATGCGTATGGCAACGCGCAGGTCCCGCTCTACGTCATGAACGTTACCTACCCCGTGATCGACACGGAGGTTGCGGAGTTCTGTCTCGACAAGGACGCCGTTCTCATCGTCGAGGAAGGCCAGCCGGAATATCTGGAGCAGGCGATCAACACGGTGCTGCGCCGCAGGGACATCCAGGCGCGCGTCCACGGCAAGGACGTGCTGCCGATGGGCGGCGACTATACCGCGCAGGTGCTGCTTGGCGGGGTCAGAGAATTCCTCGAGAAGACCGAGCCGAGGCTGCTCGGCAACCGGCCGCCGGCGCCGGACGCAGTCCCCGTGCTCAATCACCCCGCAGTGGAGAAGCTGAAGCAGGTCGTGCCGGCGCGTCCGCCCGGTCTTTGCACCGGCTGCCCGGAACGACCGATCTTCGCCGCCATGAAGCTCGTCGAGGAGGAGCTTGGCCAGCACCACGTCTCCGCCGACATTGGCTGCCATCTGTTCTCGATTCTCCCGCCCTTCAACATCGGCGCGACCACCATGGGTTTTGGCCTTGGCCCGGCCTCGACCTCCGCATTCAACGTCAAGGCCGACAAGCGGTCGATCGCCGTGATGGGGGACGGCGGCTTCTGGCACAACGGGCTGACCAGCGGCATCGGCAATGCGGTCTTCAACAAGCATGACGGCGTCTTCGTCATCGTCGACAACTACTACACTTCGGCGACCGGCGGTCAGGACATCCTGTCGTCGCGCGCGATCAACAAGCGACGTAACACCAACAATTCGATCGTGCAGGCCGTGAAGGGCATCGGCGGCCGATGGGTCCGGCAGATCGACCGCACCTACGATGTCGGCCGGATGCGCGACACGCTGAAGGAAGCACTCACGACCAAGGAGGAAGGTCCCAAGGTCATCGTCGCCTCCTCCGAATGCATGCTGAACAAGCAGCGCCGCGTGAAGCCGCAAATGAGCAAGGCGATCAAGGACGGGTTGCGCATCGTCAAGGAACGTTTCGGCGTCGACGAGGACGTCTGCACCGGTGACCATGCCTGCATCCGCCTCTCCGGCTGCCCGTCGCTCTCGGTGAAGCAACTGGACGATCCTTTGCGCGACGATCCCGTTGCGTGGATCGACAACTCCTGTGTCGGCTGCGGCAATTGCGGCGAGGTCGCGGAAGCGGCCGTGCTGTGTCCCTCGTTCTATCGCGCGGACGTCATCCACAATCCGACCGGCTGGGACAAGTTCAAGTCCAAAGTCACCATGGCCGTGATCGGCTGGCTGCAACGGCGGCGTGAGCGCCGGCGTCCGTCGCTCGAGGCGCTGGCATGAGAGACGAGACCGTCCGACTGGCACTACCTGCCGCGGGTGACGCGACCGAGCGGCCGATCTCGATCGCCATCGTCGCGATGGGCGGTCAGGGCGGCGGCGTCCTGACCGATTGGATCGTCCAACTGGCCGAGAACCATGGCTGGGTCGCGCAGTCGACATCGGTGCCAGGCGTCGCCCAGCGTACCGGCGCCACGATCTACTACATCGAGGCGATGCCGCCGCTCGATGGCCGCAAGCCGATCCTTTCGCTGATGCCGACGCCCGGCGATGTGGACGTGGTCATGGCGGCCGAATTCATGGAGGCCGGACGCTCGATCCTGCGCGGTCTGGTGACGCCCGACCGCACCACTCTGATCGCGTCCAATCACCGGTCGTTTGCGATCGGCGAGAAGATCGCGCCGGGTAACGGCATCGCCGACAAGGGTGCGGTGACCGGCGCGATCGGGGTGGCCGCCAAGACCGAGATCATCTTCGACATGAACGCGCTGGCGAGCGCGAATGGCAGCGTCATCTCGGCCGCGATGCTCGGCGCGCTTGCAGGCGCCAGCGTGCTGCCCTTTAGCCGCGAGAGCTATCTCGACGTAATCGGCGCCGGTGGGAAAGGCGCTCAGGCCAGCATCCGCACGTTCGAGGCTGCGTTGGACCGGGTGCAGTCCAAATCCTCGGAGCCGGCGATGCCGCTGCCACCCAGGGCAGCCGATAACGCTCCCTCTCCCGCGGCTGTGGATCCGCGTCTTGCCGGTCTCATCGCCCGACTGACGCAGGAGCTGCCCGAGGCCGTACAGGCCATGAGCCGGGCCGGGCTGAAGAAGGTCGTCGATTTCCAGGACGCCGCCTATGGCGGCGAATATCTCGACATCCTCGGCAAGCTCCACGCTACCGATCGGAGCTCTGGCGGCACCTCCCGAAACTTTGCCTTCACGCAGGCCGCAGCAAAATATCTCGCCAACGCCATGACCTATGACGACGTCATTCGCGTCGCCGATCTCAAGACCAGATCCAGCCGCCGTGCACGAATCGAAGACGAGATCGAGCTGTCGCGGGACCAGGTGCTCCAGACCACCGAGTTCATGCATCCCCGCATGGAGGAGGTCATGGGCATGCTGCCGGCGAGCCTCGGCCGCTGGCTTGGCGGCAAGCCGCGCCTCCTCGGCTGGCTCGACCGTCGCGTCAACAAGGGACGTCGGGTGCGGACCTATGCGCTGCCCTGGTTCCTCACGCTCTATGTCGTGGGCGGACTTCGCGGCATGCGCCGCCGCTCGCTGCGTCATGCCGTTGAAACGGCCCATCGGGACGCATGGCTCAAGGCCGCGGCAGAGGCGGTCCAGGCCAACTATCAGTTGGGCGTCGAGATCCTGCAATGCCGGCGGCTGGTCAAAGGCTATTCCGATACCCACAGCCGCGGCCTGTCGAAGTTCGACAAAACGCTGGCCGCGATCAAGCTGGTTGAACAGCGCGAGGATGCCGCCGACTGGGCGCGCCGGCTGCGGGAAGCCGCGCTGAAGGACAGCGCGGGCAAGGAGCTCGACGGCGTGATCCAAACCATCAAGACGTTCGCATGACGTCGGGGACGGCACGGGATTGGATTGTTGCCGTTCGCTTCCGTGGACGTCAGGATCGGACGTCTTGACTGCGATTCTCAAGGCGTTAATCGGAGCAGAAGACACACTGTAATTCTCCCCCTCCCTGAGACACTCTGTACTCGATGGTTATGCGATGCCGGCAGCACTCAAAGAGAGCATTGGTCCCGCGTTTGGGCAGATTGAGACCCGGCTTTGGCTGCAACTGCTGTCTCTGCACAGCGAACTCTTTGCGTCCCTGAATTCCATGCTGAACTCGGAGTTCGGCTTATCGCTGGCGAAGTTCGACGTGCTCGCCCAGCTCGATCGCTACCGGGACGGAATGGCGCTCGGACAGTTGTCGCAGAACTTGAAAGTGTCCGGCGGCAACGTCTCGGGGCTGGTGCAGCGTCTTCTGGCTGACGATCTCATCAGCAAGGAAATGTCGGGCGAGGACCGCCGGTCGTTCATCGTGCGCGTGACGCCGAAGGGCGAAGCGCTGTTCAGGAAGGCGGCTGCTTTACACAAGAAGCATCTCAGCGAACGGCTCGAGAGTATTCCCGCCCAGGAGCTGGAAACCGCGCTTTCGGTGCTGCGGTCCCTCTCCTCGAAACTTCGCACCGAGAGCAAGAAGCAGAGTCGCAGGAAATAATGGCCAAAGAATCCAGGAGCAGATGGAGATCCGGTCCACCGCGGACACGGGACCAGCTGCAAAGCTATGTTCCCTATCTTTTCAACCGGCTCGCCAATCGCTGGAACCTCGATCAGAACCGCGACCTGAGCGAGCACAACATCAACAACGTCGTATTCCGGACGCTGTCGGTCCTGTTCATCTACAAGACCCTGACCGTGAACGAGATCGCCGTTCTCGCCGTCACCGAGCAGTCGACCGCGAGCCGCATGGTCGAGTCGATGGTGTCAGCGGGTCTCGTCAAGCGCGAGATCGCCGAGGAGGACCAGCGTCGCCGCGTCGTTGGCTTGACACCTGATGGCGATGCCCTCCTGCGAAAGATCTGGCCTATCATGGAGAAGAACTATGACCGGCTGACCGTGGGCATCGATCCCGACGATATCGAGGTCTGCGCCCGCGTGCTGGCCAAGATGGTCGAGAACATCCGCCAGAACCAGATCTGACCCCGTTTGTTTGAGCATGATCTTTTCGGAAAACCGCTTCACACTTTTCCGGATCATGCTCTGCGATCAGGGACTGAGACCGACGAGGCTGGTGCCACCACAGACATAGAGCACCTGCCCGGTCACGAAGTCCGAATGCTCGTCGAGGAAGAAACTGATCGCGTGCGCCACGTCCTCGCGTGAGCCGAGCCGCCCGACCGGAACGTTGCGCGCCATCCGCTCCTGCTGCTCGGAACCCTTCGGGATCACGCCCCAGAAATTGTCGGTCAGTATCGGACCCGGCGCGACCACGTTCACCGTGATCCCGCTCGACGCCAGCTCCAGCGCCCACGTCCGCGCCATGCCATGCACGCCGGCCTTGGTGGCGGAATAGGCCGAGCGCGTGGCCGCACCCATGGCGGCGCGCGAGCTCACGAAAACTATCCGCCCGAAGCGACGCGCGCGCATTCCCTCCATCGCCGCCTGGGTCAGCAGCATCGGTGCCCCCAGATGCAACTGCGCCAGCGTCAAGATGTCTTCCGGCTTCGCGTCGGGCAGCAGGTTCGGCAGGATGATGCCCGCATTGTGCACGAGACAATCGACGGCATGATCCCGGCAGACCTCCTGCGCAATTGCCCGCGTCTCCGCGATGCTGGTCAGGTCGGCGCGATAGGCCGTGAGCAGATCGTGGGTCCAGTCCGGCTTCTCCAGCCCGACCGAGACGACCCGCTGTCCTTTGTCGACGAGCTTCTTCGCCAGCGCTTCGCCGATCCCCGAATTGCCTCCGGTGATGAGTGTGGTGCGGGCCTGGCTCATGATCGGCTCCCTGCAGACGACATGTGTCACACCTGCCGCCGCTTGAGGTCGCGGAGATCGAAGAACGCGCCATCGCGCATCAGCTTTGCGACGAAATCCTTCAGTCCGCCGCGCTGGATCTTCTCGGTCGCGGTCAGCGGAAGTTGATCGACGAAGCAGATCCAGCCCGGCGCCTTGTAATAGGCCATCTGGTCCAGGCTCCAGCGCACGATGTCTTCGGCGAGCGCGCGGTCGGCGCCAGCCTCTTCAGTGATGATGACAGCCGCGACCTCGTCACCCCGCACCTCATCGGGCGTTGCGGCGACCGCGGCCTGCCGGATCGCGGGATGGCGGTTCAGAACGGATTCCACCTCGACCGCGGCAATGTTCTCGCCGGAGCGCCGGATCACGTTCTTCTTGCGATCGACGAAATGGAGGTCGTCATCCACATCGCGCGACACGATATCGCCGGTGTGGAGCCATCCGTCCTTCCAGGCCTCGGCGGTAGCTTCCGGATTCTTCAGGTACTCCCTGAAGAAGCCGTAGCGCGGGTCGACACCGGCGCGCCGCACCAGCAGCTCACCCGGCGTTCCCGCCGGCGTATCTTTGCCGCCCTCGTCCACGATCCGAACATCGACTTCGGGCGCCGGACGGCCGAAACAGCTCGTGCCAACCTTGCGCGGCTCGACATTGGCGGCAATCACGCCGCCGCTTCCGGTCTCGGTCATCGCCCAGGCCTCCAGCAGCGGAAAGCCGAAGCGCGCCTCGAACGGCGCGTGCAGCAGCTTGTCCACGCCAGCGCCGAAGCCGAACCGCACGGTGTGCGTGCGATCCTGCGCAGACGGCGGCGTGCTCATCAGCATCGAGGGCATGACACCGAGATAATGCAGGCAGGTCGCCCGGCTGTCCCGCACCGAATTCCACCAGGTGCGCGGATGGAAGCGATCGAGCATGGTCAAGCTGCCACCGACCGACAGCATCGCCATCAGCGAGACCGCCATCGCGTTCATATGGAACAGCGGCAACGGCGTGATCATCCGCTCGCCATCGCTCCTGAGATCGATCAACCCGCCGACATCACGATACCAGTCTCCGGAGTGCAGAAAATAGGTGTTGGTGAGCACGCAGCCCTTGGGCTGGCCGGTCGTTCCCGAGGTATAGAGCAACGCGCATTCGCTCGAGCCGTCACCCGCACTCGCCGGCCGCGCGCCACCGAACGGAGGCGGAATGTCGCCGCTGTCCGTCACCACCGGAATCGGCCGTCCGGCCTGGCGCGACGCCGTCTCGACCTCGTCGCGCCGTTCAGCGAGGACAAATGCCGCATTCATCTCGGAATGCGCGATGATGTATTCGAGCTCGCTGAGCCGCAAATCCGGGTTGATCGGCACCACGGAAACACCGAGCGCGTTCAGCGCGAACCACAGTTCGACGAAGACCGGCCTGTTCTGGAGCAGAAGCCCGACCCGATGGCCTTCGCCATAGCCGCGGCCCGCAAGCGCCGTGCGCCAGCGCTCCACCCGTTCGAGCATGGCACGATAGGAAATCTCGCCGGCCGCGATGCCGTAGATGTCGGCTGTCTCCGGCAGCACGTTGAGAAAGCCGGCCTCCCCCCGGCGGAGGGCGATCTCGCGGAAGCGGGCATGGACTGTGGACGCAGCGGCCAAGGGCATACTCACATGAAGAGCTGGATATTGCCGAACGGCGCGTCGAAATTGACGAGATCGACACGCTTGAGCTTGATTTTCAGGCTATCGCCGACCTGGACGAGGTCGTGCGACGCCCACCCCGAATAGCGTTCCAGCAAGTCGCCGCGCGTCTCGGTGTAGATGTAGGACGTGCGCGCCTTGAACACGCCGGCCGCGGCATCGCACGCAACGATCTGCGGCGCCTGGAGCAGATGGTGGCAGCGGCTCTTCGGCTTCTGGCTGAAAGTACGCTCACCAGCCAATCGCTCGACACGCACCTTCAACAGCAGCAGGTCCTCGTACATCAACGAGGGCTGTAGCACCGGGTCCTGCTGCTGCCATTCCAGCGGCATCCAGTAGCGCCCTTCGGGATGAAACAGGTCGAGCCACGGCTGCCATTGCATCGTGTCGAGAAGCTCCGCCTCGCGATAGATGAAGTCCGCGATGGTTTTCTCGTTGATCATTCCGCGGCCTCGAAGTGCTTGTCCATGTCCATGGTCATGAATTTGGCCCAGGCATGAAACTGGTTCCGCATCTGGCGCTCCGACGTGCCGTTGATGACCGCAGTGACGTCCTGCTCCTCATTGCTCTCGTAGAGCCGGCGCAGATTGACCCATTGATTGCCGTTGGACTTCAGGCCTTCCTGCGCGCGCTCGTACATTTCGAGATCGTCATGCCCGACGATCGAGGTCGGCGCGTTGATGAAGCGATTGTACATCAGCGCGCGCTCATAGAGTTTGTCGGGCGCGCCGACCAGACGATAGACCCAGCTCTCCACCAGCGTCTTGTCCACCGCAATCGGGATGAAATTGCGAAGAATCTGCACCGCACCCTTGACCATGATGTTCGGGAAATAGACCGTGTTGTGCCGGACCTCTCCCAGGATCTCGTGGGTCCGCTGCTCGCCGTAGGTTGCGACCATCCGGCCTAGATAGCCGTCGATGTCCGAATAGTTGGAATGGATGGAATTGGCGACGCCGGTGTGACCATGGCCGTTCGGCCAGATCCGGATGCCGCTCTGCTCATAGAACTCGTACGGGCTCATGAAGGGCCCGTAGAGCTGCACGGCCATCGGCGTCTCCGTGGAGTCGCCCTGCTCGCGCTTCCAGACCTTGACGGCGGTGCCGGCCGAGCTCTCATGCGCCACCATCGGATGGCAGGTGTCGGTCTGATTCTCGACCAGCATCTTCCAATTGCAGGTGTGCATGTAGCGGATCGGTGCGGCCTCGACGGCGAGCTTCCCCTCCGGCGAACGGTCGACCATGTTGTCGATCGTCGACAGGCTTTCGCCAAAATAGTCCTCGAAGGAGACGCCGCTGTCGCTCAGTCGCGCGAAGATGAAATCGCGATAGATGACGACGTTCTTGACCTTCGATAGCCCCTCGTTCGCCTGGGTGTCCGTGAAGCCGGTTCCCTCGTAGCCCTTCTTCAGGGGGATCGCGAGCAGCGAGCCGTCGGTCTTGAACGACCAGGCATGATAGGGACAGCGGAAGAACTTGCCGGTGTTGCCGCACGGCTCGGAGGCGATCTTGACGCCCTTGTGCGGACAACGATTGTAGAACACGTGGATGGAGCTGTCGCTATGACGGCTCGCCATGACCGGTTGCCGGCCGATATTGGCGGTGATGAAATCGCCGGGCTTCGACAGCTGGCTGGCATGCCCGACATAGATCCAGCTATTCGGGAACAGATGCTCCATCTCGAGCTCGAAGATTTCAGGGTCGACGTAGACGTCGCGATGCACCTCGGCGTCACGCACCAGCCGCTCGATCGCGCGGGCGTTCTTTCCATATTTCGCCATGGCGTCCCTTGCTCCCCGTTAGAGATCCAACACGAGCCGTTCCGATTTCGCACGCGACACGCAGATCTGCATGACCTTGTTGGATGCCTTTTCGTCGTCGCTGAGAATGACGTCGCGATGATCGGGCACGCCTGCGATCACGTCACACTGGCAGATGCCGCAATCGCCCCGCTGGCAGTCGTAGAGGACGTCGAGCCCTGCGGCTACCAGCGCATCGATGATGCTTTGATCTGCGGCAACACTAATGACCTGCCCCGTCGATTTGAGCTCGACCTCGAACGGCTTGTTGGGAGAGCCGGGCCGCTCCGCCTTGAACAGCTCGAAATGGATGCGATCTGCCGGGATGCCCCTGGAGAGCGCGCCCGCCTTCACCGCGTCGATCATGCCGGCAGGGCCGCAGACGTAGACGTGAGCCTCTACTGGCGCATCGCCGAGCGCCGCCGCAATATCCAGGCGGGACTCGTCGCTGTCGTAATGAACGGACAAGCCCTTGGGGCAGATGGCCTGCAACTGCGGCAGGAAGGCCAGCCGCCCAGGCGTTCGTCCGGCATAATGCAGGCGGTATGGGATTCCCCGCGCGTTCAGCTCCGCAGCCATGGACAGGATCGGCGTGACGCCTATGCCGCCGGCGAACAGCAGCACCGGCGCGGCTCCTTCTTGCAGAGGGAAATTGTTGACCGGCGCGGTCGCTCTCACAATGTCGCCGGTCTTCAGCGCATGCATGAACTGCGAGCCGCCGGTTGACACCTCCTCGCGCAGCACCCCCAGCGCAACAGTGCCTTGGGGCAGGCCCGGCAAAGCCATCAGGGAATACGGCCGGTCGCCCCCGTTCGGGAGCGACACGCGGATGTGCGCACCCGCTTGCCATCGCGGCACGGCTCCGCCCTCCACGCCGAACACAAGGCTCCGAATGAACGGCGTCTCCGCAACAACCGACTGCACCTTGAGCTTGAGCGGATGCGTGTCCATTCAGGCATCTCACAATATATGAATTTGCATATTTTTATACATGTAATAACTGGCTGTCAATCGTCGTTGCGGCGAGACTGGAATTGCAACGAGGCGCCGGCTTGGGCTACGGCAAGCAACGCGCCCATTCCGTTCAGCGGGCAAAGCGCCTTCGGTGACTACCTTGCGAAAACCGCAAGATGCACGCGGCGCCTCCGTGCGTTCGCTCTCAGTTGGACCGCGCTCCCATCAAACCGTCGAAGCAGTGGATCGCGTGCAAACGAGTGCTCGGCTTTGCCGACAGTAGATTTCTCTTGATTTTCCGGTGCACACGTCGCGCACACGCCGCCTTCTAACCAATTGAAAAATCTGGTCGCTCGCGCCAATCCATCATGGGCCAATATGATCCAGTTCAAGGCAAGTAGGACCGATTCTAGCGAGAAGCATTTCCTGACATTGGTCGAGAACGATTTTGATAACGATTACTGGGTGCGCCGCTGAGGTGAAGTTGCCGTTCATGACGGCCCTCTGACTCCGGCCCGCCTCGAGACGTAGGCCGTCAGATCGCGTCGTCGACGATCAAATGGGGCTTGCCTTGTGAGCAGGATTCGACACGTGCCCTAATGCGAAAGGTTGCGGCAAGGTTTTCCGGAGTCAAGACGTCGGCCGCCGTGCCGAAATCGTGCAACGTTCCATCAGAGAGGATAGCGACCTTGTCGGCGAATTTGAGTGCCAGGTCGAGATGATGCAGCGCGATTAGCACGAGCATACCGCCCTCATGCGCAAGGCTGCGCACCTGCCGCAGCGCTCCCAGCTGACGGTGCATGTCGAGTGCGCTCGTCGGCTCGTCCAAGAGCAACACCTGCGGTTCGCGCACGAGACATTGGGCAAGCCCGACGAGCTGGCGCTGTCCACCGCTCAGCTCGGAAAGGATTTCACTGGCAAGATCGCCGATATCGAGTGCAGCCAGCGCCCGGTCCACCGCCGCCAGATCAGACCTCTCAAGACGCCAGCCGCTGACCTGCTTTCGCGCAAGAAGGACGGACTCGAATACAGTCAGAACTGCGCTTGCCGATTGATCCTGGGGCATGTAGGCGATCGCGCGATCCGCATCGCGCACACCTTCCAACCGGCACTCGCCGGGCCCTGGAAGAATGGCTGCCAGGCGCCGGAACAGCGTCGACTTGCCAGCAGCATTCGGTCCAATGACGGCCACCACTTCGCCGCCATGACACGGCGGGAGCGTCACATCGCGCAGGACCTGGCGCGAACCGAAGCGAGCGCCGAGGCGATGCGTGCTCAGCACTACCATATGTCTCTTCCGCTCTTCAGGATCAGACAGAGGAAAACCGGCAAACCGATCGCTGAGGTGACGATGCCGATCGGCAGGACGGCGCCGGGTACCGCGATCTTGGCCAGGATGGAGCTGACCGACATGATCAGCGCACCAGTCAGCGCGCTCGCGGGCAGCAGGAAGCGTTGGTCCTCGCCGACCATCATGCGGGCGATGTGCGGACCGACCAGACCGATAAAGCCGATCGTGCCGACAAACGCGACGGGGATCGCCGACAGAAGGGAAACAAGGATCAGGGTTTCAAGCCGCAGGCGCCGCACAGGAATGCCGAAGCTCGCCGCACGCGCCTCGCCAAGACGCAACGCCGTCAGTTGCCACCGGCGGCGCAGAAAGACCGGCAAGGTCAGACACACGACGAGCGCGGTGATGGCAAGCTTGGGCCATGTCGCCTTGGTGAGACTGCCCATGGTCCAGAAGACGATGGCCCCGACCGCCTGCTCGGCCGCGAAATATTGGGTGATCGCGAGCGCCGTGTTGAAACTGAAAACCAGCGCTATGCCCAACAGCACGATCATCTGGATCGAGGCCCCGCGCCGAAGGCTTGCCAGATGGATCAGGAAAGCGGTTGCCATCGCCACGACGAATGCATTGGCCGCGACGATGTAGTCGCCTGCTATGGGAACCAGCGCGACACCGAACGCGAGCGCCAGGGCCGCGCCGAAGCTGGCACCGGCAGAAATGCCCAGCGTGAACGGGCTCGCCAGCGGATTGTTCAGGATGGTCTGCATCTGAGCGCCGCCGATGGCAAGCGCCACACCGACTACGACGCCCATGAGGGCCGATGGCATGCGGATCGACCAAACAATGACGCGCGTCTGCGCATCCACCTCCGCCGACAGAACGAGGGCACGCACAACCTTTCCAAGCCCATAGCTTGCAGGTCCCGTCGAGAGGTCGCCGACCAATGCGATGCATACCCCGACCACCAGCATGAGGAGAACGATCCACCGCCTGGCGCTGAGCGCCTGATAGGCGTCGCGTCCGGCTAAAGACAGGGCTTCGGTGTGGACATCTGTCATCACTGGCTGTCCGAAAGGCTGACGCTATAGCCGGGGCGGAAGCCTATGGGCAGGAAGCGGCGATGGTATTCAGCAAAGGTTGCATTGGGGTCCAGATCCGCAAACAGGTCGGGGTGAAACCACTTCGCCAATTGTTGAACGGCGACAAATTCATATGGGCTGTTGTAGAACTGGTGCCAAATGCCGTGAAAATTCCGTGTCTTCTTTGCCGCGATACCGGTATAGGCGTCGCGAGTAGCGAACCATTCGAGCTTCTTGCGCGTCACCAGGGAATCTGCCCCGGGTCCGAGCGGAATCCAATGGCCGCCCGGCACATAGGCTTTCCAGTCGGCGCTGGTCACCACCACATGTTCGGGATCTGCGACGATGACCTGCTCGGGACTGATCTGCCCGAAGGTCGAAGGAATGATGTCGCTGCCGATATTGTGGCCGCCTGCGAGTTCGACATATTTGCCGAAATTCTCGGCACCGAAAGACAGGCAGCAATCCTGCGAGTAGCCACCGATCCGTTCGACGAACACATTGGGGCGTTTCGGTTGCTTGGCGGCGAGGACATTGGCAACCGCGGCCATGGCCTGGTGGCGGAATGCGATGATCTCCTCCGCGCGCGCCTCGCGCCGCATGATCCTGCCGAGGAGCCGAATGGTCGGCTCGGTGTTTTCCAGGGGGCGGTGGCGAAAATCGATATAGAGAACCGGTATGTTCAGTGCCGCGAGCTTCTCGATGTAGTTGGCGTCCTTGTTGGCCTCCATGGCTTCAAGGTTGAGCAGCACGACATCAGGCTTTTGGATGATCGCCGATTCGATGTCGATCAGGCTGTCCTCCTGCCCTTTGAAGGAAGGGAGCTTCGATAGCTCGGGAAACACTTCGAGATACTGCGCGTAAGTGGCCGGATCTGCCGCAATCAGATCGCTGCGCCAGGCAACCAAATGGGCCAAGGGATTTTTGGGCTCCAGCGAGGCGACGAGATAGAGCTGCCGGCCCTCGCCCAGAAGCATGCGCTTGACGGGCGCGTTGAGCGTCACCCGTCGGCCCGCGATATCAGTCAGGGTAAGCGCCGCCTGTGTCTGCGCCGGATCAGGCTCGGCTGCAAATGCCACCGTTGGAAGCAAAGCGAGCAGGACAAGAGCCCTCACCACGGAATGCACCAGCGATCGGTAATCTGTCATGGCCAGCTTCCTTTGGGGCGCGCAGTCTTGAGCCAGATGCCGAGCGCCGACACGAATGACAAGGCGTAGAGCGTGGCGACGAGCGGAAACGCAGCTTCAAGACCAAAGAGCTGCGTGATGCCGACGCCGGCAACGATGCCGCTCGCGGAAGCGATCTGCTGGGAAGCTTGCGCAAGGCCCAGAACCGAACCTTGCCGATCATTCGACACGGCTCCCGAAATGAGCGCGAGAAGCGCCGGAGTCGTTCCCCCAAGAAGCGCGCCCCAGATGAAATACAGGAGTGCGAATACGGCAACGGAGCCCGTGCTGCCCGCCAGATGCGTCACCAAAACGCACGCGGCCGAAATGAGCACGTTTCCGCCCAGTACGTAGGAAGGCGCGCGATTCTCGAAGAGTCGCGCCCATGAGGGTGCGGCCACGACAAAGCCGCACGCGAGCAGCCCGTAAGTGAAGCCGGCGACCCAGTGCCGGGCGCCAAATATTTGGGTCATGTACAGTGAAAAAGGAACCTGCAGGACCATGCGACTGGCGAGCAGCATCCCCATCAAGGCGAGAACAGCTGCGATCGGAACACCCGCCGACGCCGTATGTTTTGCGGTAGCTGCGCTTCCGCGATTGACGACAACGGCTCCCAGCGCCGGTACGGGCAGGCTCGACCAGGCAACGGCAGCACACAGCGCACAAATTATCCCGGCCGTCAGATTTACTGCGGCAAAAGGGAAGCGATCGAGAATTAGGCCGCCCAGGAAAGCGCCGGCCAGCGAGCCCACATTGGTGGCAACCTGAAGCCAGGCGAAGAGGCTTGCGCGATCCTTCCCGCCGGTAATCTGCACGCCATAGGCCTGCGCTGGGGCGATATATCCGGCGCAGGCTCCCTGCAAGAAACGCAGCGCCATGATAGCCCAGACATCCTGTGCAACGGCAACAAGGAGTTGCGTGACCGCCAGACCGCCAAGCGCGCGAACCATCATCAGCCGATTGCCGTAACGATCGCCGATTCGCCCCCAAAGGGCGCTGGTCAGTGACATGCCGATCATCGGACCAACGTAGACGCCAACACTTGCCAGTCCGAAGACGCTGTCGGAAGGGCTAAGCACCTTGATTTGGATCGGCCAGAACGGACCACTCATTTCCATGGCCCCCATGGAAACGAATTGCAGGCCGAACAGCAAAACAAAAACGGGTCCGAAGCCGCGCACCGCGGCGGAAGCATTAGTCATTCGGCTCCCGCCATTGGATTTGGCAGCTCGTGCTCAAGACGATAATCGCGATAGCGTTCCAGATGCATCCGTAGCACAGAGCGGCTCGGCCAGGGTCTCTCGAGAAAGGCCTTGCGTTCTTCCACCCAGAACGCATCCGACAACATGCGCGGCCTGAGCGTATCGAAAGCTGCCTCGGTTTCTTCCCGCAAGATGCGCCAAAGGTTTGTGTTTGGAAGTGCATAATGTTCGTCGAGGCACAATGCGACTTCATGAAGATGGCAGACGAGGCAGGCATCGATGACGAATGAGCGCACGAGGCTGATATCGTCATCAAATGTGGTCGGTAAGATCCCCTTGCGCGTGAAGGACTTGAGCTGATGCCCTCGCTCCCTAAGCAGGGGCGCAAAGCTGCGGCCATCGCCGAAATCGCGGATCAACAGTTTTCGCGGATGGCCGGCTTCATCGAACAGGATCGTGCTGTTTTGCTGATGCGCCTCGAAGGCTATTCCATAAAGCAGATACATGGCGAGCGTCGGCCGGAGGACCGTCGTTACATAGGCGCGGAAGAACGCAAATATCGCTGCTTCGCTCTCATCGCCGCCTCTCGCAATCAATTCGCAAATGAGCGGGCGGCCGTTGATCGGGCTTGCCGTCAAGAGTGACGCGACGGTGACCGGCAGCAGTCCGTCTTTGCGGGCGAGAGCGTCAGAGTTACGGTAGACAACCGAAAGAAAGCGCCCCGGATGCTCGTCGCCCGTTACGGGGTGGTGCAGGATCGCCCCTAGCTCTTCGGTGAAGATCTCCAACCTGTCGGAAATATCCGGCTCTTTCGACAGAATATCGGAAATCAGGGTGCTGAGACGCGGCCCCATGTGGATCGACTTGGCCTGCAGGGTGCGCTGCTCGCTGGTCATCCAGAGCGCCACCGGCAGCTTGATGAAGGGCCTCGGCTCCTGCGTGTTCGGCAGCATTGTGCGGAACGACATCGACGGCAGTGTCACGACCTCCGGGCCATCCGGGTCGAAAACTCCGGAAGCTATTTCAGATGCGAATTCACGGAGCACGAAATTTTCAAGGTGCCAGATATGGACAGGCAGAGGCAGCCAGTCCTCGGGAGACTTTCCGCGTTTATTCAATCCTTCGGCCCAGTCGCGCCAGAACTCGGGAAAATTTTGTGCGAACCATTCCGAATAGCTGCCAACATGCGGCATCTTCTCCACATAGGACCATTCTCTGCGCAGCGCTGCGACTCGGACGCGCACACGGGCACCGAACTCAGGCGACAAGGCGGTGACGTCCCCGGGCGACAGGTCGGGTTTGGCCTTCCACGTCGGATAGAAGGGGTGACCTTCCAACGCGCCCCATTGATCGAGAGTCATGGCCGCCAGATGCGGCGGCAGGCTCTTTTCCAGATATGCGAGGAATCCTCGCGCGCCTACTGCGGCTACCTTCCCTCGCAGCTCGGCGCTCCATTCCTCCCGGTGACGGCGCGCCAGGACATCGTTGCGCATGCTGTCCTCGACGTCGCGTATCAAACGCTGGACGCCGTCCGATGCAGGCGAGATCGCCAAGGCGGGGGCGACCTCCCGGATGAAGTCGGATGGATCATCGATCCGGTATCGGACACCGGCCTCGTCCAGCGCTTCGATAGAACCACGATTTTGCAACATTCCGGCGGGCGCACGACGCAGGTCAGCGAAATGCAGGACGCGGCGCGACTGCCAGAGGGGAAGCCATGCCTGGTTTCCGTCGCGCGACCACAATAACGCGTCTGGTACAAGAAGACGCTCGGCGAACAGGCAGCGGACCAGCCGTCCGAGCGCATTGCGCGATGCGGCCAACCAAAGCTGCGCGGCCTGCGCCTCAGCTTCGGCATCTGCGGAAGAAGACATCCTCTTGTTCATTACGCTTCCTCAGGCCAGTTGGCGGGCAAGCAAGCGGGCACGCCTTCGGTGAACCCACCGTGGTATTGGAGCGCCCAGTTGTAGGTTTTCGTGATCGCGGGAGTTGTCACATCAAGCCGCGCGGCCAATTCCACGAGCAGCGCCTGTCCGAAGGCTATGTCTTCGTGGAAAGCGCGGCTTGCGCGATCGATGACAAGGCCCGGCCCGTCCGGGTTAGGAACAAGTGGGGCGTGAATGCCGGCGTAAGCACGGTTGGTTCGCAGCAGCGTATACATGGTCCGCTTGTCCTCGATCTGGCTGCCATAAGCCTCGATCAATTCCTGGCGGAGCGGCTTCACCGAACTCAGATCAATGCCGAGGCGTAATTCGACCGCACGGCGGATTGCCTGGTTTTCCGCATCGCACGCCTCCAGCAATTCAGCGCCGGCGCGCGGGCAATCGCTCCACCAGCAAAGGGGGCGATCGAACGGCTTGTTTTCCCAAGGTGCGCCGGGACCGACCAAAGCATAGAGCACGGCGGGATGCATCAAGGCGTTGCCCGGCGTCAGCGTGATTTCCAGATAGTCCTGCAGCAGCGTGACGGGAGCTTCATAAAGGCGGCTCAGCATCGCCTGCAGTGTGGCGCCGCTCGCTGCGACCTCGCGACGATGAAGCGCCGCGAAGAGCTGAGCCTTGGCCCCTCCCATCCGTACCCGATCGCCTGGGACCAGGTCGAAAGCCGTATGGGGCACGTCCTTCAAGCCCCAGATCACCACATTGTCTGTGCCTGTTAGGGCTTTGGCTGCCAGCCAGTTGAAGCCGCAAAAGCCGGGAATCGCACCGACATAGACGCGCCTGTCCCGGGGGAGATGCCGCGCGAAGTCGTGGAGAAGCGCAGGCCGCGCCTGGGCCGGCTGCGTCACGATCACCATGTCTGCGTTGATGAGTGCCTCTCTCGGATCGGTGCCGACATAGTCGGGCCGCCCGGTCAAGACGTGGCCGTCGGGCGTTTGGGCCTGCCAAACACCGTCTCCGCTCGTCCACCGTTCGGCAATGGCAGCCGCTCCGGTCAGCACGGAAACGGTGATGCCTGCACGCTGCTTGAAGAGCACGGCATTCAAATGCCCCGTGCGCCCTGCACCGCAGATCGTCACCTTCATGCTGCGCGCGCCCTACCCGGTAGCCACGCATCGAGCTGTGCGGCGATTGTCGGATCCAGCAAATCGCGCTTGGCCATCCATTCATCGTCGAAGACCGAGCCGAGATATTTCTCGCCCCCGTCCGCAACTGGCGTGACCACCGTGCCGGACAGCTTGCCGGCCGCAATGTATTCGAGCGCCTTGTATATGGTGCCCCCGGTCGAGCCTCCGACCAGAAGACCGTAGCGCCGTGCGATGAAACGTGCTGTTTCGAAGGCTTGGGTATCGGTAACCTGTACCCCTTCATCGATGCATCCATAGTCGAGCACCTTGCCGATTTCATCGCCGGCGGGCGTTCCCGTGCCCGACTGGTAGTAGGGATGGCCGGGTTTGCCGAAGACGATCGAGCCGGCCGGCTCCACGGCGATCGTGCGGACCGCTGGGTTAACCCGCTTCAGACGCTGGGCGATGCCGGTCATTGACCCGCCGGTGCCGACGCAGCCGACAAATGCGTCGACGCCATCTGGAAGCTGTGCCAGGAGTTCGTCGACGAAGCCAGCATAGCCTTCCGGATTTGCCGGATTGTCGGATTGGTTCATGAACAACGCGCCAGGAAGCTGGGCACCGAGTTGCGCGGCCAGTCGTTGGCGCTCCACCACCGCAACCTCGTCCTCCCGATAGTCGCCTTCGACATAACGAATTTCCGCGCCCAGCGCGCGCATCGTGCGGATCTTGTCCGGCGCGGCGTGATGATCGACAACGGCAATGAAGCGCAGGCCCAATTCCAAGGCGGCTATCGCCAGTCCAATCCCGGTATTTCCGGACGACGATTCAACGATCGTGCCGCCCGGCACGAGCCGCCCATCCTCGAGTGCCGCAAGCACCATGCTGTGCGCCATGCGGTCTTTCATGGAGCCGCCCGGGTTGTTCTTTTCAAGCTTCAGCACGAGCGTGGTGCCGCTGTTGGGTACGGCAATCGGCATCACCGGAGTTTGGCCGATCAACTGGCTTACTGTCGTGCAAAGCATTGTGCCTCTCCTATTGTGTCGGGAACGAGCGCTAGCTGCCCTTTTGCGTCCTGAACCACGCAAAGACGGCCCGGCATCGGGTGGCGATGGAATTGGTTCTCAAGGAGGTCCATCTGGTAGCCGCTGGTATTGGCATAAACCAGAAGATCTCCCGCCCGCGGAGCGATGGGAAAGGTGAGCCATCGATTGCTAAGGACGTCTTCGTCCAGGCAACTATGGCCCGCCAGATAGGCCCGGATAGGTTTCGTAGCGGCCGGCGGCGATGTGGCCGGAATCAGGATGGGATCGACGAGGAATTCGGAGCCAAACCAGGTTTCGCAAGCGCTGAAGCTGCTGCCCTCCACGAAGATGACATGAGCATCAGGGCCAACCGCTTTCACGCGTAATACCCGGAAGACGGATATAGCGGCTTGATCGGCCAGTGCTCGACCGGGCTCCATCCCCAGCATCAGCCCTTCCTGGACAAGATAGTTCGCGATGCTGCGGCCATCGGCCATCGGCGCGCGCAGGAGGCTCCGTAGCCAGCCGGCAGCAGAAAGCGCTCCACCGTAAGGATAGAAGGAGCCCGGCACCCTCCCCGTGCGGTAGTCCTCGGGCATCTGCGTCTCAAGATGCGCTTGATAGGCATATCGATCGACATATTGGATCGGCAGCCCGCCCCCAATGTCGATCATGCGCGGCGCAAAGCCTTGTGCGCGGGATTCGTCGATCAGGCCAGCGGCTTCTCTAATGGCTTGCGCACGAGATTCCCAGCTATAGCCACTCAGGTGGAAGTGCAGCCCGTCAAAGCACAACCTGCTATCACCAGCAATGCGCGACAGACATTGCCGGATGGCCGCCGCCGGCATGCCGAAGCGACTCTGCGTCTGGTTAGTAGGACGCAAGCGCAGCAGTACCGCCTGAGCCGGGCCCACTGCCGGAATGCAGCGGATCAGATCCTCGAGCTCTTCCGGTGAATCCACCGATATGAGAGCACTGCAGTCGATAAGCTCTTTGTGGAACAGAGCCGTCTTCGCCGGGCCGGTTGCCACAAGTTGTGTGCCATCGGCACCAAGCCGTCTGGCATCCCGCAACTCATAAAGGCTTGAGACGTCAATGCCCGCTCCTGCGCGCAAAGCTCCGGCCAACAGAGCGTGCGATTTGTTGACTTTCGCTCCGTAGTAGATCGCGTTCGCGACACCGCTCTCTCGCAAGACGTCTTTGAGTGCGGCGAGATTGGTCTGCAGCTCATCGGGCCAGATCAGATTGACCGGGGACCCATGTTGGATAACCCAATCGATCAGCAGCGGGCCGTTGCCCGCCAGCAGCTCTGCCGTGCCTGGCCGCAGAATCGGCAAGAGACCTACACCGGGCTTATGGCCATGCAAGGTCACGCCCCCGCCCTTTCGGCATGGGCGACAGTGCGTTCCGTCGGAGCCAGGTGGCGCAAGCTCTCCAACGACAGGTTGCAGCTGGGAAGGCTCTGATCAAAAATATGTCGCGTCGTCTTGCAGGGAAACTTTCGACCACTGCGCGCCATCGCGAGGATGCTCGCAGGCGTGATCGTCAGCCCCGGCCGCCAGCTCTCGACCCGCACCGCGCCGTAACCCAAGAGAACCACCGGCACGAACGGCAGTTGCAGACGGTGCGCGACGGTCAGCCGGTGATGACCGTCCATCACACAGAGGACATCCTTCTCTGCCGTAATCGGAACCGTCCAGCAACCTGCGCTGAGGATCTGCGCCTGCAGCTCCGCTACCCTGTCCGGATCGACCTCTTCGGTGGGGATCAAGCATGTTGGCGAAAGGAGGCAAACTTGCATATCGACCAGCCTGATCCTTGTCAGCAGCATCCGTTCATGAAACGCCCTACCAAGCAGTAAGAGCAGCGATTACATGTCGACGGTCATCGACAGGAGATATGTGCGCGGTGCACCGAGGAAAAACGTTCCGAAAGAAGCCACGCTGGACCAGTAAGTCGCGCCGGTCACATTCTGAACGTTCGCGCGAAAAACCGTCTTCCTGCCGTTGACCGCCGTCGTGTAGCGGGCGCCGAGATCGAGCCGCGTCCAATCCGGGATCGGCTGCTTGTTTGCGCTATCGATGAACTGCTTGCCCGTGTAGATGACTGCGCCATTCAAAGTGAGCCCCCTCATCCATGGGAGATCCCACTCGGCTCCGATATTTGCCTGTATGTTCGGAACCCCGATTGGCGTGTTGCCCACATTTGCCGCAACGGCCGTCTTGGTCAGGGTGCCATCCAGCAACGAAACGCCTCCGAGTAGACGAACATCAGGCATGAGTTCGCCGTAGACGTTGAACTCGAGCCCTCGGACTTGCTGTTCGGCGGTCGCCGCGAAACGCCCGGCGGACAATTCTCCGCTCGCCTTCGATATCTCGAATGCGCTGAAGGTGGTTGCGAACCGGCCAAAGTCTACCTTGATGCCGGCCTCGTACTGCTTGGCGATGTACGGTGCAAGCACTTCGCCGAAATTGGAGGCGGTCTGCGGCGCGACATCGCCCCGGCTCAGACCTTCGATGTAGTTCGCGTACAAAGAGACGTTGTCCCGGGGCCGGATGACGAGACCGACCACAGGCGTGGTCGCGCTCTTGTCGTAGGACGACGTCAGCGTTCCGACATTTGAGAGATAGTTGTTCGCTTCAATGCCCTGGCGCCGTACACCCAAAGTCAACAGGACGCGCTCATCGAGTACGGACAAGGTGTCGGCAATCGAGAGCCCAGTGAGTTCACTGTCCGAGAGCCGAGGGCGTCCAGCGATCTCGTTTGCGAACTGAGTCGACGCCTCGGTCGGACTATAGATATTCGAGGTGACCAAAGTGCCATTGGTCAACCGCCGGTACAGTGCATCATGATAGACCGAGGCCTGGAAGGCGACGGCATGGTGGACGAAGCCGGTATCGAAACGGGCGCGGACACCGCCATCATATGTGGTTCGATCGATGCTAAGCCCGAAGAATTGAGGCGTCGAGGTGGTATCTCCGCTCGTGTTGATAATCGTCGGGAGACCAAAGAATCGCTCGACATTGGTTCGCGATCCGCCCACGTCGGCGAACAGCGTAACCTGATCGCTTATATCGTATTCGTTCCGCAGCAAGGCAGATTGATCGTTGATGCGCGACCATTCCCAGGGTTGCGTCACGTTCAGCCGACCGTCCGGAGCCTTTGGCACTTGTAGGCCGGAAGCCATGAGAAAGGGACGTGATGGAGCGTCGAAGCGATCGGTCTGGGCGATGAGGTAGAGCCAAGACCTGAATCGCTCACCTTGATAGTCGAGGGCCAGCGATCCGACGCCCGTCGCTTCAGATTGGCGGTCAATGGGCGTGTCGCCGTCGCGCGCGCTGCCGCTGGCACGCACGCCCCATTCCTTGCTGTCGCCGTATCGCCTCGCAACATCCCAATGACCGCCGAACTGTGCGGCCGAGCCATAGTCCACGGTGAAGCGGGTCAAATCTTCTCCTGCGCGCTTAGGCACGACATTGATGACGCCGCCGACGCCGCCATTGGGCGCGATGCCCGAGAGCGCGGCTGAGGGACCCTTGAGCACTTCGATGCGCTCGACGTAGTCCGTAAAGATGCGATATGTCGGCGCGATCCCGTAGAGGCCCTCGAAGGCGAACTCACCGTTGTTGCCTTCGTTGACCGGGAAGCCGCGAATGTAGAAGGAATCCAGAACGCCACCCGTGGGATGGGAACTACGCACGGATGGATCCAGGATCAAGGCACCCGCAGCCGTCGCCGCCTGCTGGTCCCGGATGAATTTGTCCGTGAAGCTCGTCACGTTGAACGGTGACTTCATTGTGTCGGTGTTTCCGAGCAGTCCAAGCCGTCCTCCCTGAGCGACCTGACCGCCTGCAAACGCGGGCACGACACCCGACTGCGACGGCTTCGATTGCATCGCGACCGTCTCCGGTTGCGGAGCACCAGGCACCCTGGCGCGGCGTGACGTTGACTGGACCCGGACAGCGCTTCGTTTGGCTGGTGCGCGGCGGACCGACTGCTGCGTCGGAGCGTCGACCGTAACTGGTGGAAGGGAGTTGGCGTCCTGCGCTGTTTGAGATCGAGCAGGCGACTCTAACCAGCCTAGCAAAGCCACCCCACTCAGCAATTTCGCACCAAGGCGAACTGCCGCCCCAACCTCACCTGCACGTCGCATTCCAGAAAGTCCCTCATCAACAGCACGTCGCCACGCGAAACAAATCCGCGCCCGACCGACGTCTGTGGCGCGTGAATCAGCTTCTCCGCAGACTCGAACTTCGGATCGGTTGCTCGATCCTTGTATTGCAATGTCAGATTGCCATGGTCTGCATCGCCTCTTTAGAGAGGCGCTATCGTGACCGCAACGCAAATGCGTGCGCTGCGACTTAGAATGTCTCGATCACCGACGTCTCGAGTCAGTCGACACCGTGCTTGGAGAGATTCCAAAGGTCCGCTGGAAGATTGCAAATCAAGACTGTCGAAGTTTTTCAGGAAAGATATTCGAGAGCGCTCTCGCCAGAGAGCCATGCTTTCCCTTGACGCGGCAACGCTCCGGACCTCGTCGTGGACAGGCTGCTGCGCGTCACCATTTCGCTCCTGCCGCCCTCACTGCGACGACGTACCGCAGCACAAGATGTGCGACCTTCTTGACGTCACGCTGCCGCTCACGCTGCGCACACCGGAGCAACGACCACGGCGATCACGCAGTTCAGATCGTCGTCCTTTATGATCGTCGTCGGCTATCAGGAATTGACCTACGTCGCCAACCGGATCGTGCCCGATACCTCTTTAAGGAGTTCGAGACCTTCGGCATCGCCAGTCTCATATGTCTGCTCGTCTGCAGCATCCTCAGTGCGGATCCGGCGATACAGCTCACCCTGCCCCGTGCCCCGGCACGGTCCCGCTGAGATGATGCGGTGCCTTATGCGATCCCCATCGAGACGTTGCAAAAAGGACGGTGCTGGATCGATGCCGCCCAACGAGTTGATCCCAGAGTCGTTTGAACCATTTCACGTGGGCCGCCACTCTCTTACCGTCGCGATGAGCCGGGCCCACATAGCGTGTACGCAGTGTGGTAGTCTTTCGATCGGAGGAAACGAGAGCCTTGATCTCGTGGCCGATATGCCCAGCGGAACGATCCTCAATATCCTTCGTGCGGTTGATATCCTGAACGCGTGGTTCGTCGTCCTGACTATCCTTCTCGGGACCGGCGCGCTGACCCTGCACGGATACGACCTGTGGCGCGTCCAGATCCGGTCCGCGTTCGATTGGCTCGTGCCGGGCGCGCTCCTGCTCGATTACAGGAGCGGGCACCTGTGACCTTTCAGCTGAGCTCGCAGTCTGCACGTTAGCGCTGTGATGCAGACAACGACGTGCCGTTTCGATTTCACCGTCGCTGGCGCCGTGATTTCGTGCCCACTTCTCAGCGGTTGCTTCCGAGTATTTGGCGACATAGAACCGAACAACGGCGCAGGAGACGCCTGCTGTGGCCGTTTGAGTGAGCGCAATCAACGCTACAAAGGCTGAGACTGCTCCTCTGATCATCGCGATCCCCGTGAGAGAACTAACGCAGCTAACTTCGAACGCCTCTGCTTTGGTTCCGCTCGCCATTGATCTTGGGATGAGGGTGCGCGGATCCCACTGGCTGGGCATAGTTGGCACTCGTCCAGCTCCGCCGTCCAGTCATTGGTGGGAAGCGCGGCGACAATTTCAGTCCCGAGCGTTTACAAGTTATCTATAGAATCGCAGCAATGATGCAGTGATTTTGCGCGAGTGATTTTCGGCGCTCTCGCTCCACGCGCGCTGAAATACTTGCGCGCTGTGCCGCGTTGGCGGAAACGGAAATTGAGAGAGCCAAATCGCGTTACCAAGAGTTGGTTCTCACACGCTTCTCTTCCTTAAGAATAAGTAAAGCGCGGGAGCACCTATGCGTCCAGGTAGTTCGCGCAACGAACCTATGCCGATCAGGGTTTGGTGAGATACCTTGACGGACCGATCGTTAAGCCGCGTGAGCTTCCAGGAAACGCTCGGCGTAATGGCAGGCGACGAGGCGGCCGTCGAGCGGGCGCAAGGGTGGACGCTGCGAGCGGCAGAGGTCTGTCACATGGGGACAGCGGGTCGAGAAGACGCAGCCCTTTGGTGGATCGAGCGGCGAAGGCACCTCGCCCTTCGGCACGACACGCTGGCGTTTGCGGCCAAGACCCGGCGTCGCGTCGAGCAAGGCCTGCGCATAGGGGTGCAGCGGCCGCGCAAAAATGCGCTCTTTCGATCCGTGCTCAACTGCGATTCCCAGATACATGATCATCACGTCATCTGCGATGTGACGCACCACGCCGAGATCGTGCGAGATGAAGAGGTAAGCCAGCCCCAGTTCACGCTGGAGATCGACCAGGAGATTGATAACCTGCGCCTGCACCGACATGTCGAGCGCGGAGACGGGCTCGTCGGCAACCAGCAGCTTCGGCCGCAACATCAAGGCGCGCGCGATCGCGATGCGCTGGCGCTGGCCGCCCGAGAACATGTGCGGATAGCGGCCATATTGCTCCGGCCGCAACCCTACCCTCGCCATCATGTCGAGCGCCTGCGCCAGCCGCTCCTGCTTCGAGAGCCCGGTGTTGATGATCAACGGCTCTTCCAGTATGGCGCCGACGCGCTTACGCGGGTTGAGCGACCCATAGGGGTTTTGGAACACGATCTGTACGGCTCGGCGCAACATCTTTGCGGTGCTGGCCGAAGGATTGATCGCATCCACCCCATCGAGCATCAGTGTGCCGGCGCTCGGCTTCTCGATCAGCGTCACGAGCCTTGCGAGCGTCGACTTGCCGCACCCGGACTCACCGACGATCGCGAGCGTCTTGCCGGCCTCGAGCGCGAACGACACTCCGCCCACGGCCTGCAGATGCGCGCGGGCTCGGAACCAGCCTTGCTTCATCTCGTAGCTGCGCTTGAGATCGGTGGCCGTCACAAGCGCCGTCATGACACGGTCTCACGCTTGAGGGTGGACGCCCCGCCGGTGCCGGCCCGATCGGCCGCGATGCGCTCGTTCCGTGTCGGGTCGCCGAGCGGATAGTGACAACGGATCAGGCCGTCCATCCAGGGGCGCAGGTCGGGACGCACCTTGTCGGCCAGCTGCGTTGCATAGGTGCAACGTGGATTGAACAGACACCCCCGCGGCCGATCGTAAACCCCGGGTACAACGCCGGGAATGGTGGCGAGCCGTCCGCCGTCGCTCGCCTCCGGGCGCGCCGCCAGCAAAGCGGCCGTATAGGGATGCTGCGGCGAGGCGAACAGGCTTATGGTCGGGCGCTGTTCCATGATCTGGCCGGCATACATCACGGCGACGCGCTTGGTCGTGTCCGAGACCACGCCCATGTTGTGAGTGATAAGGATCAGCGCCATGCCGCGATCGCGATGCAGGGACAACAGAAGATCGAGGATCTGCGCCTGGATGGTGACATCGAGCGCTGTCGTCGGCTCGTCGGCGATCAGCAGCTTCGGATTGCACGCGATCGCCATCGCGATCATGACGCGCTGGTTCATGCCGCCCGAGAGCTGGTGCGGATAGGCCGACAGCCGCTTCTCGGGGGACGGAATGCCGACTTGCTCGAGGAGTTCGACCACGCGCCGCCGCGCGGCCTTGCGATCCATCCCTTCGTGGATGTGCAATGTCTCGGCAAGCTGATAGCCGATCGTGAAGGAGGGATTGAGCGACGTCGTCGGTTCCTGGAAGATCATCGCGACGTCCTTGCCGGTGAGCGCGCGCCGCTCGCGATCGGTCAAGGTCAGCAGATCCCGCCCCTCGAACCGCAGCTTGTCGGCCTCGACGCGCCCCGGGTATGGCACAAGTCCCATCAAGGCCAACATGGTAACGCTCTTGCCGGATCCGGATTCTCCGACGATCCCCAGCACATCGCCTCTTTCGAGCGTGAGGTCGATGCCATCCACAGCGCGCACCATCCCGCTTTGCGATGGAAACGCGACCGATAGATTTTCAATCTCGAGGAGCGGCATCAGGTCGCCTTTCGACAGTGATCATGCGCTATCGCTTGAGCTTGGGATCGAGCGCGTCACGCAGTCCGTCCCCGAGAAGGTTGAATGCCAGCACGGTTATGAGAATCGCCAGGCCTGGAAGTGTGACGACCCACCAGGCCCGCAGCACAAATTCGCGCGCATCCGCCAGCATGGTCCCCCATTCGGGCAAGGGCGGCTGCGCACCGAGACCGAGAAAGCCAAGCGCGGCGGCGTCCAGGATCGCCGTCGAGATGCCGAGCGTCGCCTGGACGATCAGCGGCGCGGCGCAATTCGGTAACACCTCCTTGAACATCAAGCGAAGCCGGCCGGCGCCCGCGACTTTGGCCGCGGTGACGTAGTCTTTCGAGACTTCGCTGATCACTGCAGCGCGCGCGATCCGCACATAGTGCGGCAGGAGCACGATCGCGACCGCCAGCATGGCATTCATCAGGCCGGGCCCAAGGATCGCAACGATCACGATCGCGAGCAAAAGGCTTGGCAGCGTCAACGTAATGTCCATCAGCCGCATGATCGCGATCTCGATGACACCGCGAAAAAAACCCGCCACCAGCCCAAGGATCGTTCCGGCGACCACCGACAGCGTCACCACCGCGATTCCGATCAGAAGCGAAAGCCTTGCTCCGTGAATAAGACGGGAAAGGATATCGCGGCCGATCGCGTCAGTGCCGAGCGGATAGGCCATCGATCCTCCCTGCTGCCAGAACGGAGGTTTCAGAAAGGCCGCATTGTTGGTGACGATCGGAGAATGCGGCGCAACGAAATCGGCGAACAGTGCAAGGAGGATCAGAACCACGATCACGGCGAGACCCGTCACGGCGCCGAAATTTACCTTGAAATCCAACCAGAATTCCAACAGCGGATGCGGCGGAGCTCCGGCTGCGACGACGGGATTTTCGAGGGCTTCGGCGGTCATCTCGTGTACCGGATTCGGGGATTGATCAGCCCGTACGTGACGTCGACCAGTAGATTGACGATCATGACGATCGCACCGATCAAGAGCGTGCCGCCCTGCAACACCGGATAGTCGCGGCGATTGATACCCTCGATCAGCCATTTGCCCACGCCGGGCCATGAGAAGATGGTCTCCGTGAGGATCGCGCCCGTAAACAGGACACCGACCTGCAGCCCGATCACCGTCACCACCGGAATCAGCGCATTGCGCAGCGCATGGATCGCGATCACCCGGAAGCGCGGCAGCCCCTTGGCGCGAGCGGTGCGAATGTAATCTTCGCCCAAAACCTCCAGCATGGCGGACCGTGTCATGCGGGCGATCACGGCGAGCGGCACGGTGCCGAGCACGATCGTCGGCAGCACGAGATGTGACAAGGCCGAACGAAACGCGCCGAAATCGCCGTCCAGCAGCGTATCGATCAGCAGAAAACCGGTCACTGGTTCGATGAAGTACTGCACCGCGATCCGGCCCGACACGGGAGTCCATCCGAGCTGCACTGAAAAAAGCAGGATCAACAGCAATCCCCACCAGAAAATCGGCATCGAATATCCGGTGAGCGATATCCCCATCACGCCATGATCGAAAATAGAGTTGCGGCGAACCGCAGCGATGATGCCGGCTGGCAATCCGAGGCACAATGCAAACAGGATCGCGCAAACAGACAGCTCGATCGTCGCCGGGAAAAGCATCAAAAATTCGGAGATCACCGGCTCATGGGTAACGATCGAGCGGCCGAGGTCGCCATGCGCCATCCGTGACAGATAGAGGCCGTACTGGACCAGCACGGGCTGATCGAAGCCGTAGTCAGCGCGCAATTGCGCGAGCCGAGCCGGATCGATGCCGTGTTCGCCCGCCATGGTCTCGATAGGATCGCCGGGTATCAAGCGGATGAGAACGAACACAAGCAACGTGATCCCTATGAAGGTCGGAACCACGAGACTCAGCCGGGTAAGAGCGAACCGGAGCATGCCGTCCTCAGTCATCTCGAAGGAAGGAGACGGGCAAGAAAAACGGCGGAGCGGTGAAGGCCGCTCCCCGATCTGGCCTCCTACTCCTTGACGTCGACGCCGTAGAAGTTGTGGCGCCCGAACGGCGACAGCTTGAAGTCGACCACCCTCTTACTGACGGGCTTCAACTGCACCGCGTGCGCGATGGTGAACCACGGAGCCTGTTCCTTGAAGATTACCTGGGCCTGCGCATACAACTTGGCCCGCTCGGCCTGATCGCTGACGGCCTTGGCCTTTACGACCAGGTCGTCGAACGGCTTGTAGCAGAACTTGGCGATATTCGAACCAGATGCCGATTGCGCCGAGTCGCAGCCCAGCAATGTGTGCAGGAAGTTGTCAGGATCGCCGTTGTCGCCGGTCCAGCCCAGCATACCCATCTGGTGCTCGCCGGCCTGCATCCGCTTGCGGTACTCGCCCCATTCAAATGACTTGATTTCGGCTTTCACGCCGATCTTGGCGAGGTCGGCCTGCATCAGCTCGGCGATGCGCTTAGCATTCGGATTGTAGGGGCGTTGCACCGGCATGGCCCATAGATCAGTTTCGAACCCGTTCGGAAATCCTGCGTCGGCCAGAAGCTTCTTTGCCGCGGCCGGATCATAGGGATCGTCCTTGACGTCGTCGTTATACGACCACATCGAGGGTGGGATGGGATTTTTGGCCGCGATGCCGGTCGACAAATAGACGGCGTCGATGATCGCCTTCTTGTCGATCGCCATGCTGATGGCCTTGCGCACGCGCACGTCGTCGAAGGGCTTTTTTTGCGTCTGGAAGGCCAGATAACCGACGTTGAGGCCCGGCTGTTCCAGGATGGTGACGTTCGGATCTTTCTTCATCGCGTCGATGTCGGCCGGATTCGGATAAGGCATCACGTCGCATTCGCCCTTCTGGAGCTTGGCCCAGCGAACGGATGCATCCGGCGTGATCGCGTAAACGAGGTCGTCGATCTTCGCCTTTCCGCCCCAATATCCGGGGAACGCCTTGTACCGGATCACGGCGTCCTTTTGATACTGCACCAGATAAAACGGTCCTGTGCCGATCGGATCCTGGTCGATCTTTTCGGGCGTGCCGGCCTTCAGCATTGCATCGGCATATTCCTTCGACTGGATGGCCGCGAAAGGCATCGCGAGGTCGGCAAGAAATGGGGCTTCCGGTTGATTGAGCGTCACCTTGATGGTGTAATCGTCGACCTTCTCGACCGACTTCAACAATTTCGGCATCCCCATGTCGCCGAAATAGGAATGGTTCGGACTCGTCACCTTGAAATACGGATTGTCCTCCTTCCATTGCCGCTCGATCGAAAATATGACGTCGTCGGCGTTGAAGTCGCGCGTCGGCTTGAACGACTTGGACGTCGAATGCCACTTCACGCCCTTGCGCAGGTCGAAGGTATAGGTGATGCCGTCCGGCGAGATCGTCCACTTTTCTGCGAGGGCCGGCACCACTTGCGTGCCGCCACGTTCGAACTCGACGATGCGGTTGTAGATCGGCTCATTGCCGTCGAACGAGGTGCCGGTGGTGTTGACACCGGGATAGAAGTTCTCGGGGCTGCCCTCCGAGCAGAAAACCAGGGTTTTGGCAGAAGCAGCCGAAGCGAACACAAGCGCCGAAGCGCAGACGGTGGCGAGCAGAATTGATCTGTCCACTGTTGGAACTCCAGGTGAATTCTTTGGGCGCGGTGGGCCCAGGCGCCCAAGACGGCGAACGAGCTTGCTATCGGGTATTGCCGCTGTCAATGCGTAGCCGGTGCGCGCTGCGGACCGCCAGCCTTGCATCGACCCCTGACAGCTCATCGGGGTTCGAGGCGGGGAGCGCTGCCGCCTGATCTCACACCAACCAAACTACGCTATCTCATCCAATCCTTCGCATGAGGGGGCTTGGCCAGCAATGCACCAAATGATGTCTTCCCATCGCCGCCGGCGTATCCAGACTAGACCTGCACCGAGCTCAGCTTCTTCAGGCAGCGCAGCGCAAACGATGATCGGCTGTGGCGGATACCCGGAATGCGATAGAGCTTCTCGCGCAAAAAGCGTTCGTAGCCGGCGGTACTTTCGACCGCGACCTTCACGACGTAGTCGTAATCGCCGGTGGTGAGATAGGCCTCGATCACCTCCGGCAAGCTCGTGAGCAGCTGACCGAAACGTTCGAGCATCTCCTCGTCGTGGCGATCGAGCGTCAGCTCGATGATGACCGTTTCAGGCAGGCCCAGCTTGTCCTGATTGAGCAGCGCGACGTAGCCATCGATGTAGCCCTGCGTCTCCAAACGCTTCAGCCTGTTCCAGCACGGCGTGGTGGAGAGCCCGACCCTGTCGGCGAGTTGCGCCGTCGTCAGGCGTGCATCCTGCTGCAAGGCGCGGAGGATCTTGCGATCGATCTCGTCGAGCCGAAGCGCATCCTTGCGCGGAGTCTTGACCGGCCCTGTGGCACGTCCGACTGGCACCATACCAAGAACTCCATTCTCGACTTACGACCGATATGCAGAACATCCATACTGCCAATTTAGACTATACCCAGATTAAAAGAACAACAATCCTGACCTTTTCCAGTACGGTATGCCAACAAAACGAGACATAAGCGGTGTTTGTTCTCGAACTTCGGACCAGCGATATGCACGCCGCGCTCGGCCGCCTGCTCGACCAGACTCGCGTCGCCGGGCTTCGGCTTGCTGCCGTCAGCGCGCGGGCCGACGCGAGCGAATGCCGCATCTCGGCTTCCATAGACATCGATGACCGCGACATCATCGACCGGCTCGTTCGTCGGGTTGGCGCGTTGTTCTGCATCGATGCGATCGAGGTGAGAGGTGAATGCCAATGCCCGACTCCGACCTCACACATGACACCATGAGCCCGCGGCGCGAGGCAGTTCGTTCCGAGCATCCGCCTCTGAAGCTCCACGTTCCGGAACCGGCGGTGCGCCCGGGCGGCACGCCCGATTTCTCGAACATCCGCATCCCGCGCGCAGGCCAGGTCGATCGTCCCGAAGTCGATGTCGACGCCGAGGCGATCCGCGACCTCGCCTTTTCCGTCATCCGCGTGCTCAATCGCGACGGCGAGGCTGTGGGTCCCTGGGCAGGCCAGCTTAGCGACGACGAATTGCTCACAGGCTTGCGCCACATGATGACATTGCGCGCATTCGACGCGCGCATGCAGATGGCACAACGTCAGGGCAAGACGTCATTCTACATGCAGCATATGGGCGAAGAAGCGGTGAGCTGCGCCTTCCGCAAGGCGCTTCTTCCGGGCGACATGAATTTTCCGACCTACCGCCAAGCGGGACTCTTGATCGCCGGCGGCTATTCGCTGATCGAGATGGCCTGTCAGATCTACTCCAACACGCATGATCCCCTGAAGGGGCGCCAGCTGCCTGTGATGTATTCCTCACGGGAGCACGGCTTCTTTTCCATCTCCGGCAATCTTGCCACCCAGTACATCCAGGCGGTCGGCTGGGCGATGGCATCTGCGATCAAGAACGATACCAAGATCGCCGTTGCGTGGATCGGCGACGGCGCAACCGCCGAGTCCGACTTCCACGCGGCGCTGGTGTTCGCCTCGACCTATCGCGCGCCGGTCGTGCTCAATATCGTCAACAATCAGTGGGCCATCTCGACCTTCCAGGGCATCGCACGCGGCGGCTCCGGCACATTCGCAGCGCGCGGTCTTGGCTTCGGCATTCCGGCGCTGCGCGTCGACGGCAATGATTACCTTGCGGTCCATGCGGTCGCGAAATGGGCCTGCGAGCGTGCACGCCGCAACCTCGGCCCGACCCTAATCGAGCACGTGACCTATCGCGTCGGCGCCCATTCCACCTCGGATGATCCCGCGGGCTATCGGCCGAAGACGGAATCAGAGGCATGGCCGTTGGGAGATCCCGTGATCAGGCTGAAGAACCATCTGGTCGTGCGCGGCGTCTGGTCGGAGGAACGGCACAAGCAGACCGAAGCCGAGATCCTCGACACCGTGGTCTCGGCACAGAAGGAAGCTGAAAGCTACGGCACGCTCCATTCCGAGCAGCGACCTTCCGCGCGCGACATGTTCGAGGGCGTGTTCGCGGAGATGCCGCCGCATCTGCGTCGACAGCGCCAGGAAGCCGGGGTCTGAACCATGCCACGACGGACAATGATCGAAGCGATCCGCGACGCCATGGACGTCATGATGTCGCGCGACGAAGACGTCGTCGTATTCGGCGAGGACGTCGGCTATTTCGGCGGCGTGTTTCGTGCAAGTCAGGGCCTGCAAGCGAAATACGGAACGAGCCGCTGCTTCGATACCCCGATCAGCGAACTCGGCATCGTCGGCATCGCCGTTGGCATGGCGGCCTATGGATTGAAACCTTGTGTCGAGATCCAGTTCGCCGATTACATGTATCCAGCTTACGATCAGATCGTCTCCGAGGCCGCGCGGCTTCGCTACCGCTCCAACGGCCAGTTCACCTGCCCGCTCGTGGTCCGCATGCCGACCGGCGGTGGCATTTTTGGCGGGCAGACGCACAGCCAGAGCCCGGAAGCGCTGTTTACCCATGTCTGCGGCATCAAAACGGTGGTCCCCTCGAATCCGCGCGACGCCAAGGGTCTCCTGATCGCGGCCATCGAGGATCCCGATCCGGTCATCTTCCTCGAGCCGAAGCGGCTCTATAACGGCCCGTTCGATGGCCATCATGACCGGCCGGTGACGCCATGGTCGAAGCATGATCTCGGTGAGGTCGACGACGGACATTTTGCGATTCAGCTCGGTAGTGCCGCGATCCGCCGACAGGGAAGCGCCGTCACCATTCTCGCCTACGGCACGATGGTTCACGTCGCCGAGAGCGCCGTAACCGAGACCGGAATCGACGCAGAGATCATCGACCTTCGCACGCTGCTGCCGCTCGATCTCGACACCATCGAGACGTCAGTCAAGAAGACCGGACGCTGCGTGATCGTGCACGAGGCGACGTTGACCTCGGGCTTCGGCGCCGAGCTCTGCGCGCTGGTCCAGGCGCGATGCTTCTATCATCTGGAAGCGCCGATCGTGCGCGTCGCCGGCTGGGACACGCCCTACCCGCATGCGCAGGAATGGGACTACTTCCCGGGACCCGCGCGAATCGGCCGCGCGCTGATCGAAACGTTGGAGGCCTGAGATGACGGAGCGTGCCGTCAAGCTGCCCGACGTCGGCGAAGGCATCGCCGAAGCCGAACTGGTGGAATGGCATGTGAAGGTTGGCGATGTCGTGCGCGAGGATGCCGTGCTCGGCGCCGTCATGACCGACAAGGCGACGGTGGAAATTCCCTCTCCGGCGGAGGGTCGCATCATCTGGCTCGCCGGCAAGGTTGGCGACCTGCTCGCCATCGGCTCGGACTTCGTTCGGCTTGAGGTGGATGGAAAGAGCGAGCCGGCGACGGAGGAGACGAAACCGGCGCCGCATGCGGCTAACCCTTCGGCCAAAACGCCTGATCATGCCGCAAGTGCCCCGCGCGCACCGTCGAGCGAGCCGACCGTCGCACTGAGGCCGCGGCCCACCGCAGCGCCGCAACTCCGCGCAGACGAACGGCCTTTGGCCGCCCCCGCGGTCCGGCTCCGGGCGCGAGAAGCGGGCGTCGACTTGCGCCAGCTTCGCGGCACGGGCCCGGCCGGGCGGATCACCCACGATGATCTTGATGCCCATCTCGCCCGCACCGGCGCGGCAACGACGCGCTATCCGGCGAGAACAGCGGTTGAAGACATCAAGATCGTCGGCTTGCGCCGCAAGATCGCCGAGAAAATGTCCATTGCAAGCTCGCGCATTCCGCACATCACCTATGTCGAAGAGGTCGATGTCACTGCGCTCGAGGATTTGCGCGGCAAGCTCAACAGCCAGCGGCGCTCCGACAAGCCGAAGCTGACGCTTTTGCCGTTCCTGATGCGCGCGATGGTGCGCGCGATCGCCGAGCAGCCTCGTCTCAATGCCCATTTCGACGATGAGGCTGGGATCGTCCACCAGCACGCCGGCGTCCATATCGGGATCGCCACGCAGACGCCGACCGGCCTGGTGGTACCCGTCGTTCGGCATGCGGAAGCGCTCGACCTCTGGACTTGCGCCGCCGAGGTCGCGCGGCTCGCCGAAGCGGCACGGAATGGCAACGCCACCCGCTACGAACTCACCGGCTCGACCATCACGATCACCTCGCTCGGCGCACTGGGCGGGCTCGTGACGACTCCCATCATCAATCACCCTGAGGTCGCGATCATCGGCGTCAACCGTATCGCCATCCGTCCGCATTGGGACGGTGCCGCCGCCTTCGTGCCGCGCCAGATGATGAATCTGTCGTCCAGCTTCGATCATCGGGTTATCGATGGGTTCGACGCGGCCCAGTTCGTGCAGCGCATCAAACTGCTTCTTGAAACGCCCGCCATGATTTTCATTGACGCGTAGGACGATGACCGAAGTTACCTGCAAGCTGCTTGTCATCGGCGCTGGCCCCGGCGGATACACCTGCGCGATCCGCGCTGGCCAGCTCGGCATCGATACGATCATCGTCGAAGCCCAGAAGCCGGGCGGCACCTGTCTCAATGTCGGCTGCATTCCTTCCAAGGCCCTGATCCATGCGGCCGGCGAATATGAAGCGATTGCTCGTGCCGCGGAGGGGACGAGCGCGCTCGGTATTTCCACTGCAAAGCCAGCGCTCGACTTCGCCAAGACCATCGCCTGGAAGGACGGTATCGTCCGGCGCCTGAACGGCGGCGTGGCCGGCCTCCTCAAGAGAGCCGGAGTGAGGCTCATGGCCGGGTACGCTCGATTTCGCGACGGCAAAACCGTCGAGGTCGAGACGCAATCCGGCGCACAGGTGATCCATGCCGAAACGGTGGTGATCGCGACTGGCTCCGAGCCGGTTGCGCTTCCGTTCTTACCGTTCGGGGGCCGCGTGATCTCATCGACCGAGGCTTTGGCGCTCACCGAAGTTCCGGAGAGGCTTGTCGTGGTCGGCGGCGGTTATATCGGCCTCGAGCTTGGCACCGCGTTCGCGAAAATGGGGGCGGCCGTCACCGTCGTCGAGGCCGCACCACGAATTCTCCCGCAATATGATGGCGACCTGAGCGAGCCAGTCGCAAGGCGCCTAAGCGCGTTGGGAGTTACGGTCCTGACAGGGGCAAAGGCGAAAGCGCTCGTCGCTGACGGCACGGCGCTCGCGATCGAGACCGCGAGCGGCGAGCAGACGTCACTCGAAGCCGACAAGATCCTCGTTACGGCTGGCCGCAGGCCCGCGACAAGAGGTTTTGGCCTCGAGACGCTCGATCTCGACATGGACGGATCTTTCATCCGGATCGACGACCGATGCCGCACCTCGATGCACGGCATCTCGGCGATCGGCGATGTCACGGGAGAGCCGATGCTGGCCCATCGCGCCATGGCGCAAGGCGAGATGGTGGCCGAGATCATCGCCGGCCGTCGTCGCGCCTGGGACCGGGTATCGATCCCGGCTATTTGCTTCACCGATCCCGAGATTGTCACCGTCGGCCTGTCACCGGGCGAGGCAAGCGGCAAGGGTTTCGACGTCAAGACAGACCTCTTTCCGTTCAAGGCCAACGGCCGTGCCCTGACACTGGATCGGGAGGACGGTTTCATCCGAACCGTGGTGCGGGCCGACAATCATCTCTTGCTCGGCATCCAAGGTGTGGGAGCCGGGATCGCCGAGCTTTCGGCCGCGTTCAGCCTTGCGCTGGAGATGGGCGCGCGCCTGTAGGATGTCGCCATGACCATCCATGCGCATCCCACCCAAAGCGAAGCTCTTCACGAGGCTGCGCTGAGGTCGCTAGGTCACGCGATTCATATCTGAACGTGTTGCTTGATGCCGGCCTGGTGCATTGCCGCGTGCTGCTGGATCTCATCGGCGCGTGTCCGCTCCTCGTGCGCGAAGCCGGAGGAAATTACCCCTTCAACACTGCTTCGATCTCCGCACGTCGCGGCATGGCAGGCGCAGTCCCGGCGCGCGTCACCGAGATTCCCGCCGTGGCCGAACCGAAGCGCGCGGCCTCGAGCGGATCGACGCCGTCCGCGAGAGCCGCCGCGAAGCCGCCGACGAATGCATCGCCCGCGCCCGTGGTCTCGACCACTCTGCCCGCGTCAAAGGGCGGCACGTGCAGCGAGCGGTCCGGCGCGTGAAACAGCGCTCCACGCTCGCCGAGCGTGATCAGAGCTGTTCCGGCTCCCTTGGCCAGCAGCACATCTCCGGCTCGGCGAGCGCCCGCAAGGTCGCTCACGGCAATCCCGGTCAACGCCTCAGCCTCGGTTTCGTTGGGGACGACGTAGTCGCACAGCGCAAACAGACTGCTATCAAACTTGATCGCAGGGGCCGGGTTGAACACCGTGATGCTTCCTGCGGCGCGCGCGATTTCGAGCCCTCGCTGCGCTGCATCCACTGGCTGCTCAAGCTGCGTCACGAATACGCGGCTGGTCCGGATAGCATCAGCCGCCCTGTCGACATCGGCCGGGCCGATACCGCCGGCCGCCCCGGGCACCACGATGATCGCGTTGTCACCGCGCGTCTCGTGGACATAAATGAACGCGGCGCCGGTCGGGGCCTCCGTGGTCCTGGCCACGCACGGCTTGATTCCCTCGGCCTCCCAGGTCTTGATCGCAAGCTCGCCGAAGGCATCGCTACCGATCCGGGAGATGAAGCTCACGCTGGCGCCGGCGCGCGCGGCGGCCACAGCCTGGTTCGATCCCTTGCCGCCGGGTCCCATCGCAAATCCCGATCCCGCAATCGTCTCACCGATCGCGGGCATGTTGCCGGCGCGGAACGCCAGGTCGACGACAAAAACCCCAAGGACGGCGACACCATTCTTGTTCATGTCATCACTCTCCGTTCAGCCAGATGGCACGCAGCGCACAGAGAACGTCGGCGTCGAGCAGCGAATCGATGCTCTTTGGCATGTTGCCTCCCTCCCTTTGTTCGAAATCGTCCGGACTCTGGCGGTCCAGGACCCGGTTGCCGTCATTATGAGGCGGCTTCTCTAGTCTCCATACGGAATCCAGATGTTCTTCACCTGCACGGCATGGCGGAGCAGGATCGGCCCCTCACTTGCGGCCTTGTCGTACCAGTCGAGCGCGAGGCCATGATCGACCAGCGTGCGCTTGAGATTGCCGATCGAGAGCCGTTCGGCTGCTTCCGAGGTGTCCTGCGACCCAAAAACCCAGAGCGCGTCGACATCGTCGTGTTCGGCAAGAACCCTCGCAAGTCCGTCGCGAGCGCCAGTGACAATATTGACGACGCCCGCCGGCACATCAGACGTCTCCAGCACCTGGTAAAAATCGGTCGCGGCGAGCGGATGCCGCTCGCTCGGCACGACAACGACCCGGTTGCCCATCGCTACCAGCGGCGCGACCAGACTGACGAAGGCAAGCAGCGGCGCCTCATCGGGACAGGCGACGCCAACCACGCCGATCGGCTCATGCATCGCGAGCGCCACACCGCGCAGCGGCGGTGCATGGACGGTCCCCTCGAATTTGTCGGCCCAGGCACCATAGCTGAACAGCCGCTCGATGCTTGCATCGATTTCGGCGCGCGCCTTTGCGCCTGATAAACCCGTCATATCGGCGACACGCCGGGCAAACTCGTCACCGCGTGCGGAAAGGTTCTCGCCAAGGTAATAGAGGATTTGAGCCCGATTATGCGCCGTGGTCCTCGCCCATGACTCGGCGGAGCGCGCCGCGGCAACGGCATTACGGATATCCTTGCGGTTGCCTTCGCCGGCCTCGCCCAGATGCCGGCCCTTCGGCGACAGCACAGCACGCGAGTAGTTTCCGTCGGGACGCACCTGCTTGCCGCCGACGAAAAGTTTGGCCGTCCGATCGATCGGCGGCACGCCAAATCCGGCGCCGTCGCCAGAAGCAGCCGGCAGTGGCGATGCCTTGACCCTCGCCTTGCGTCCGCTCCATGCCTTCGGCTTGAGATATTCATACATGCCTTCACGGCCACCCTCGCGGCCGAAGCCCGACTCGCGATAGCCACCGAATCCGACGCTCGCGTCGAACAGGTTGGTCGCGTTGACCCAGACCACGCCGGCCAACAGTTTCGGCGCGATGTCCAGCGCAAGACCAATCGTCTCGCTCCACACGCTGGCGGCAAGTCCGTAACGCGTATTGTTGGCAAGCATCACGGCCTCGTCGGGCGTGCGGAACGTCATCGCCACGAGCACCGGGCCGAATATCTCTTCGATCGCGACTGTTGACGACGGATGCACCTTCCAAAGCAGGGTCGGCGGATAGAACCATCCTTCCGTCGGCATCGCGCCGGACGCCTGGTACTTCTCGGCCCCTTCCCTCACCCCGGTCTCGACCAGCGAGGTGATCCGCTCGAGCTGCACCGGCGCCACTACCGCGCCCATGTCGATCGCCTTGTCGAGCGGCATGCCGACACGAAGCGTCTCCATGCGACGGATCAGTCGCTTGCGGAAGGTCTCCGCGATTCCCTCCTGCAAGAGCAGGCGCGAGCCGGCGCAGCAGACCTGTCCCTGGTTGAACCAGATAGCGTCGACGACGCCCTCCACCGCGCCATCGATGTCGGCATCGTCGAAGACGATGAACGGCGATTTGCCACCGAGCTCGAGCGTCAGGGATTTGCCGGAGCCGGCAGTCGATTGACGGATCAGCCGCCCGACCTCGGTCGATCCGGTAAAGGCGATCTTGTCGACGCCGGGATTCTCAACGAGCAAGGCGCCAGTCGCACCGTCGCCCGTCACGACGTTCAACACACCCGACGGCAGACCGGCCTCGGCCGCAAGCTCGGCGAACAGCAAGGCGGTAAGGGAGGTAAACTCTGCCGGCTTCAGCACCACCGTGTTGCCCGCGGCCAGCGCGGGTGCGATCTTCCAGGCCAGCATCAGCAGCGGAAAATTCCACGGGATGATCTGCCCGATCACACCGATCGCAACCTGGTCGGCGAATTCGCGCTCCTGCAATTGGGCCCAGCCGGCGTGATGCAGGAAATGGCGCGCGGCGAGCGGCACATCGAGATCCCGGGTTTCCCGGATCGGCTTGCCATTGTCGATCGCCTCGAGCACGGCAAACAGCCGTGCATGACGCTGCAACATGCGCGCCAACGCATAGAGATGGCGCGCCCGGCCGTGACCGCCGAGCTTTGCCCATGGCAACTGCGCAGTGCGCGCGGCGCTGACCGCCGCCTCCACATCGGCGGAAGAGCCTTGCGCAATCCGGGCCAGCGTCTTGCCGATGGCAGGCTCGATCGTCGTGAGGTGCTCGCCCGAATGCGGCGCGACAAATTTGCCGTCGATGAAATGCCCGAACGAGGCGTCATGCCGCGCCAGCCAGGCGCGCGCCTCACCGTCTGCCTCGGGGGCGGGACCGTATTCCATCGTCTCGAAATAATCTGCGACGCTCATCGCTGGGTCTCATCCCACGGGGTGGCGGTTGAAGGCCGAGTAGCGACCGGTGACGTGATGCTCGAGCTGCCGCTCGATGTCGGCGAGCAGGCTCGACGCGCCGATACGGAACAGATCCGGCTCGAGCCAGTCGCGCCCCAACTCCTCCTTCATCAGGAACTGATAGTTGAGCACGTCCTTTGCCGTCGAAATTCCGCCGGCCGGCTTGAAGCCGATCCTGTGTCCCGTGCGCTCCTGATACACGCGGATCATCCGTAGCATCGCGAGCGTCACCGGCAGCGTCGCATTCACGCCTTCCTTGCCAGTGGATGTCTTGATGAAGTCGGCACCGGCCATCATGCAGACCATCGACGCCTTTGCGACATTGCGCAGCGTCTTGAGATCGCCCGTGGCAAGGATCGTCTTCAGATGCGCGTCGCCGCAAGCGGCGCGAAAATCGCGAACCTCCGCGTAGAGGGCTCGCCAATCGCCGGTCAACACATGCTCACGGGTGATGACGATGTCGATCTCCCGCGCGCCGTCCCGGACGGACGCCTCGATCTCCTTGAGCTTCAGGTCATGCGGCACAAGACCTGCGGGAAATCCGGTGGAGACCGCAGCGACCGGGATGCCGGATCCGTTGAGCGCCTCGACGGCGGTCGCAACGAAGCGATGATAGACGCAGACAGCGCCAGTATGCAGCTCGCGCGCAGCAAAGCCGAGCGCCGCTAGGAGATCGCCGCGCACTGGGGCCTTGGCCTTGGCGCAGAGGCGTTTCACCCGCTCGGTCGTATCGTCGCCGTTGAGCGTCGTCAGGTCGATGCAGGTAACCGCCTTCAGAAGCCAAGCGGCCTGCGCGTCTTTCTTGACCGTTCGCCGGCCCGGCAAGCTCGCAACACGCCTTTCGGCCGCCGATAGGTTGATCCTGATCTCGTCGACCCAATCCATCTCGAGCGCGTGGCCGCTGTTGCGCAAGACCGAGTGCGTATGCCCCTCGCCCCGCGCATGAGGCTGCACGGCTACAGCGGACGCATCCTGTATCAAGACGCTCTGCTTCATCGACGCGCCCGTGCAGTCCTAGCGAATCGACGAGATCGCCAGATAGATTGAATGAACTGATCGCAGCATGTGATCCTCCCTGGTCCTGTCTGCCCGGGGGTTTGCCGCATGGGCGACGGATGGCATCGCTGGGATGTTCCGTTAACCCTCGACGGGCAGCATGTTATAATTATAACATTTCGGCGTTGGCAAACTCACAACATTGTAAGATCATTGTCAACCGGATAAGCAAGCTCGGTGACCAAAATGGCCGAAACACCGAACGCTCGATCAAGCGAAACGCGCGTCCAGCGCCTGCAGAGACTGCGCCGCGCCGTCGAGACGAGCGGAGCGCTGCACTTGAAGGACGCGGCCGGGCTTCTCAAGGTTTCCGAAATGACGGTTCGACGCGACCTCGCCGGACCGGAGGCAGCGCTCGCTTTGCTTGGCGGCTACGTCGTCAACGCGGCTGCGCCGACCGGAATCAAGTACGCGTTCGAGCAGGAGATCGACCAGCACACCCAGGACAAGCGCCTCGCCTGCCGGTCTGCTGCCGCCTCAATCAAGGAAGGCGACACAATCTTCATCGACTGCGGCACCACGATGCAGTCGCTGGCGGACTGCCTGCCCGAAGATCTGCCGCTCTCGATTATCTGCTATTCGCTGAACGTGGCCACGATCGTCACGCGGCGACCGGCCACGCAGGTGATGCTGATGGGCGGGCTCTACCACCCGTCATCGCAGTCATTTGCATCGGACGACGGCCTTTCCTACCTGCGCCGGCTCGGAATCAACAAGGCGTTCATATCCGCCGGTGGCGTACACTGGACCCGCGGCACCAGCTGCTCCAACTTTCATGAGGTAGCGATCAAGCAGACTGTGATCGCGACCGCGATGGAGAGCATTCTGGTCGTCGATGCCAGCAAGCTCGGCAGCCTCAAGCCGGCCTTCTTCTCCGATATCGGCGCGTTTTCGCGGATCATCGTCGGCGGCTCGGCATCGTCAGACATGCGCAAGCATTTCCGCAGCCTTCCCGTGGAATACATCACCAGCGCAGCCTGATCCGGACGGGGGCTGGTTCGCCCGGATCAGGTCTGCTTGGCGATGCGCGGCCTGTGACCACGCATCCCGGTCGCTCAGTTGCAGGCGGGCTTCGCCTTGTTGCAAGCGTCAGCCAGCTCCTGCGGCGGCTCCTTCTTGAAAACCGTCCGGTAGGATTCCAGCACGTTGGACTGCGTCACCGGCAGCGACTGCACACCGATCCAGCCCGGCGTTTCCTTGCCGAGCAGCGCGTTCATCATTGCCATCGCTTCCGCCACGCCCTGGTCATAGGGGCGCTGCGAGCCCGTCGCCTTCAACGGACCACCCTTGGCGATCTCGATCGCCGATTGCAGGCCGAGATCGACCGTGGTGACGGGAATGTCGATGCTCTGCGCCCGCATCGAGCTCAGCGTATCCAGCGCGGGCTGATCCCAGACGGCGAACAATCCCTTCACATCGGGATTGCCGGTGAGGAAGTCGCCCGCGATCTGCGAGACTTTCGGCGGATCGGTGAAATCGACCTGCTTCATTTTGATGTCCGGACGGTTCGCCTTCATCCATTCCCGAACGCCCTTTGTGCGCTCGTTGGTGCTGAAATAGTCGACGCCGAAATTGACGAGGCCGATGGTGCCGCCTTGCGCAACACAGGAAGCAAGGATCTGTGCCGCGATCTGGCCGTTGCCCTGGCTGTCCGCAGAGACCATCGAGGCATACTCTTCTGGGTGCTTCAGGCCGGTCGGGATGCTGTCCATCAAGACCAGTTTGATGCCGGCCATGGCGATCTTCTTATAGGTCGGTGCCGTCGCCGTGAAATCGACCGGGATCGAGATAATGCCGTCGGGATGCTGCTGGATGGTGTTCTCGATGTCGGCGATCTGCTTGTCCACCTGATATTCGGCGGATGCGACGCCCGTCACCGTGACACCGTACTTCTTCAGCGTATCGGTGATGCCCTGGATCTGGAGCTGCGACCAGTCGAGGTTGACCGTCTGCATGGAAATGCCGACCTTGAAGTGCTTCTCCTTGATTTTTGCGGCGTCAGCTTCCGACAGCGCGAGCACCTCGGGCGACGCCGCCTTTTCGCCGTGGGGCCCCTGACCGACGATCGATTTCGGTCCAAGCGTCGCGAGATCGACGCCCTTGACGCAGGTCGCAGGCACTTCGGCGCGGGCCGAGGGGACGATCGAGACGGCTGTCGCCGCGATCAGCGCGGTCAGCGGCAAGGTTTGTCGTAAGATTGGCTTCATTATTTCCTCCATTTTGGCCGCCGATTCACTGGAGGGCCGGCGGCCTTGCCCCCACCCAAGCAGCGCAATGATCCTGTGCTCATGCGCTGCGCTTTAGTCTGACTAGCGTTTCGTGAAGGCGACCGCGGCAACGATGATCGCGCCCTTGATCACGAGTTGCATCGGCGAGCTCACGCCGAGCAGCACAAGACCGTTGTTGAGGGTGCCGATCATCAGGCTGCCGAACAGCGTCCCCAGGATGTAGCCACGCCCCCCGAACAAGCTGCAGCCACCGAGGATCACCGCGGCGATGACGTCGAGCTCCATTCCCTGCACGACGTCGGGCCGCGCGGCATGTGAACGCGCCGACAGCACCAGCGCCGCGAGGCCGGCCAGCGTGCCCGTCAGGACAAAGGCCGCTGTCGTCACCCATTTGGTGTTGATTCCGGAATAGAGCGCCGCGGTCGGGTTGCCGCCGACCGCGTAGATGCGACGGCCGAACACGTTGTAGTGCAGCAGCAGGATGCCGAGGATCGTCGCGACCAGCGTCCAGGCGATCGGCACCGGTATGCCGAGGAACGTGCCTTCGCCGAAGATTGCAAAATAGGTCTCGTTGGTGATGATCACCGGCTTGGTGTTGGTGACCATCATCGCCAGTCCCCGCGCCATGCTCAACGAGCCGAGCGTCACCAGGAAGGATGGGATCGACAGCTGTGTGGTCAGGATGCCATTGAGCAGCCCGATCAGCGCGCCGGTGCCCAGCCCTGCGACCGCCCCCACAACCCAGCTGTTGTTGATCTGGCTCATCGCGAGCGCGGCCGCCATGCCTGATAGCGCCAACGTCGATGCGACTGAAAGATCGATCTGGCGCGCGACGATGATGAACGTCATGCCCACCGCAATGATCGACACCAGCGTCGTCTGGCGTCCGATATTCAGAAAGTTGTCAACCGACAGGAACCAGGGTGAGGACAGGCTGAATACGACGAGCAGGACCACGAAGGCGATGTAGAGCATGTAGGGCCGCTCGCCCCGCAGCAGGCTATGCAGAAGCTTTCGGCGTCGGTCGGATCGGGTCGACGAGGCGACAACGTTGGGCGCGGTGAGTTCAGTCATGCGGGCAGCCCCTGCGATACGCCAGCCTGGTACATTTGAAGAAGATGGTGGAGCTCTTCGGCATCGTCGATCTCCCCGCGCATGAGCGTTCGAGCCACATGGCCATTGACGATCACGGAGATGCGGTCGCAGAGCTCGATCAATTCGACGAGATCCGACGAAACGACGAGGACGCCGGTGCCGTCGCGAACGGCATTCCGGATCACACCGTAAATTTCCTCTCGTGCGCCCACGTCGACGCCAACCGTCGGTTCGTCCAGAAGCAGCACGCGCGGTCGCGGATCGTTCCACTTTGCGAACACGACCTTCTGCTGGTTGCCGCCGGAGAGCGTCCGGACCAGGCTGGAGGCGCCCTGCGCCTTTACCGCGAGCTTGGTGATCGCGGCCGTCGCACGCTTGGCTGCGGCGCGCTGCTGCATCCAGCCCCACCGCGAGAAATAGGGAATACGCGACAGGGTGACGTTGCGCTCGATCGAATGGTCCAGGACCAGGCCCTGCACGTGCCGATCTTCCGGCACTAGCGCGATGCCCTGATCGATCGCATCGGCCGGGCTCTTCGGTAGCCATTGCCGGCCCTCGATCTCGATTGCACCGCTCTCGAGCGGCCGGAGGCCGAACGCCGTCTCGAGAATCTCCGTGCGTCCGCTGCCGATCAATCCGGCGAGGCCGTGGATCTCGCCCTTCAGCAAGGACAGATCGACGGCGCGCAGCCGGTCATTGAACACACCCGACAGGGACAACACCGGCGACGGATCGAATGCGCGCTTCGCTGCGGGCTCGGTGCGCGACGCTGCGGGCGCCAATCGATCGGTTCCGACGATCGCATTCACCAGCCGCTTCATGTCGGTGTCGGCGGTGACGAAAGTGCCAGCATTGGCCCCATCACGGAGCACTGTGACACGCTGCGAGATCTCGAAGACCTCGTTGAGCCGATGGGTCACATAGATCACGCCGACTCCGCGGCGCGTCACCTTCCCGATCGCATCAAACAGGATTCGGACCTCGTCCGACGTCAGCGACGATGTCGGCTCGTCGAGGATGAGCAGCCTCACCTCGCCCATCAGCGCCTTTGCGATCTCGGTCATCTGGCGATAGGCGAACGGCAGCGAGCCGACCGGCGCTTTCGTATCCAGGGGAATGCCGAGCTCCGCCAGGAATGCCGTGGCCTGCGCCATCAGTTCGCGCTTGCGGACAAAGCCGAAACGCATGCGTGGCTCCCGGCCGAGCAAGAGATTGTCGGCGACGCTAAGCGATTCAACCAGGCTCAGGTCCTGATAGACGACCGCGATCCCCGCCTCGCGCGATTTCGCGGGACTGTCGAACGCCACGGGCCTGCCCGCGATCTCGATCGTGCCGCTGTCGAGGGCATGAACACCGCTCAGTATCTTGATCAGCGTGGATTTTCCGGCGCCGTTCTCGCCCAGCAGCGCGTGTACCTCGCCGGCTCGCACCTCGAGATTTACGTCGCGCAGCGCACGCACTCCGCCAAAGCGCTTGTTGATGCCGTTGACCATCACAAGCGGCGCCGGGTGCCGTGCGGCAACCGAACCAGACGGCTCCAAGCTCTCCTCCGTCGTCAACCCCACCACTGGTACGATGGTGACATTTTGTTATTTTTGCAACTTCGTTTGTTATAATTCTATCAGATTGGCCGACTGTCAATGGGAGATCGCCCGGGCGTCTGAGGACACGACGATCCAGCCGCACCTCACGCGGCCGTCACCATCATGCAATAGGAGAAGTATCGTCGGCATCGACATGCGGCCCACGCGCGGGCGCGGCTGGTTCGCCGTACCCGGCCTCTGCGCCACAGCTTCATTGGTTCAAGGCTTGGAGGTTGCGGGCTTCACCATGAGGAAGAGGCAGTCGACCTTACCGAAGCGGTGTCTTTCTTTGGCAAAGACGAGACGTTGAAGCTGACGTCACTTTCTCGAAGAGCGAATTGCCCTGGTCTCGAGCCTGCGCTCTGGATGACCAGACGTCCTCATTTCAGGCATCACGCTTCATGATCCATTCGACCGCTGGGCTCGGCACAAAACGCCATTTGCGTAAAGGGCCGGCCATCACGTTGAGATAGTACATCTCGAAACCATGAGGGGCGCCGCAGGGATGGTGCCCGCGCGGAACCAGGACTACGTCGCCGTCATGCACCGCCATCGTCACGTCGAGTTGTGAATCGTCGGTGTAGACACGCTGAACACCGAAGCCGCTCGATGGTTTGATACGATGATAGTATGTTTCCTCAAGATAGGTGATACGCGGGAAATCGTCCTCGTCGTGGCGATGCGATGGGTAACTCGACCAGTGGCCCGCAGGGGTGAAGACCTCCGTGACCAGCAAGCTGTCGCAGTAGTCCTCGTTCTCCATCGCGATATTGTTGATGTAGCGCGTATTCGTTCCCTCGCCGCGCTCGGTCAGAACAATCCCCTGTGGACCGATCCGGCGTGCCCCGTGCAGCCCCCTGCCGGGGGCAGAACACACGGCGATCGTGCATTCGGTCTCCGCCGTCGCCTCCCAAGCCGCACCGTTCGGCAGATAGACGCAATGTGGTGGCGTCTTTTCAAACACGCTCATGCGCTCGCCGAGACTCCCCCAATCCTGCCCACCGCCAGTCACGGAGGCCTTGCCCTCGACCATGACCAGGACGACCTCACGGTCTTCCGTCGCTTCCGCGGCACGCTCGCCCGGACGCAGCCGGTAGAGCGAGAAGCCGACATAGCGCCAGCCGGCCGATTGTGGCGTGATCTCATGCACCTTGCCGTGTGTGCCAAAGGGCTTGCGTAGCAATTCCGCCATGTGTCTCTCCCGACGTGCCGCACGGTCGACGGCATGACAACCAATCGTGTTACGCAAGCCCGACGCGTGCGGCAATCTCCTTGAGCGTGCAGCGGCTCGCGAACGAGGCTGTCCTGCTTGGCCTCGATGACGATCCAGCCAGAATAGCCATGTTCGGCGGCAGTCGTCAGCGCCGGCTCGAAATCGATGCAGCCTTCCGGATCGCCCGGTACCGTGAACGCTCCGCCTGCGCCGCGGTCAGTCGGATCGTCTTGGTCATGCCGCCTGCTCCCGCGCCACCGCGCGCGCCTCGTCCCAGATCTCGCAGAGCCGGCGGTAGCGCCGTGCCATCTCGGCGACCGCCGCCTCGTCGGACGTCTCCCCCTTGAACCATGCCCGCGCCACCTCGCCGAAGATGGTGCGCCCCACCGCAAAGCCCTTCACCAGCGCGAAACCGGCGGCGACGCGGAAGCTTGCGGCAAGTTCAGCCTCGGGCGCATCGAGACCGAGCACGACGATGCCGCGGGTATAGCGGTCGTGCTCCTCGATCGCCTTGCAGGCGGCATCCCAGGCGGCTGCGCTCGCCAGCGGTTCGAGCTTCCACCAGTCGGGATAGATACCGGCAGCGTAGAACTGCCGGATCAGCGTCGCTGTCGTTGCATCGTCGACCGGCCCGACTTTCGAGGCCACGATCTCCAGCAGGAATTCGAGATTGTTGCGCCGCGACGCCTCAAACAGGCGCTTGACGCTCTCCTCCTGCGCGGCGCGCGTCGCAGCGTCATCGTCCGGGTGGCAGAAGCAGAGCACCTTCACGACGTTTTCGCGCGCCCACTCACCGAGAGCCCCACAGTCTGGCCCCAGCTCCGGCTCGAAGGAGAGTGGCCGCGAGCCCGGCCATTCGCAGGGCCTGCCGATCCAGAGGCCCGAACCGGAGGCGGCGTGGAGCGCGCGCCGGCCGATGCGGTTGTCGCAAAGGATGCCGTAGCCGGGCTGCCCGCCCTGCACTTCGAGCGCGGCCTCGAGGCACAGCTTCTTGAAGGCGCCCCCCTTGGCAAGCGTATAGCCGTCCATCTGCTCGAGCTGCGAGCGATGGTCGAAGGCGAACACCCGGCATTCGGACCAGTCGCCCGACCGATTGGTGGCCCAGTGGACCTGTTCGAGCTCGGTGTCGTGGCGCAGCGCCTTCACCTTGATGCCGCGGATCAGGAAGAACTGGAGCTCCTCCCAGGACGGATAGGCCGGCGTGCAGCCGTGGCGGCTGACTGCAAAGGCGCCGCACGCGTTGGCGTATTCAAGCGCCTTCGGCCAGCGCTCGTCGTCGAGCCAGCCGCGCAGCAGGCCGGCGAAGAAGCCGTCGCCGGCGCCGAGCACATTGAAGACCTCGATCGGAAATCCCGGGCCCATCTCGCCGTCGTCGAGGCTGTCGGGGATGGCGGCAGCGAAGGCGACTGCACCCTTCGCGCCGCGTTTGCAGACGAGCGTCGCCGGGGTTAGCGCACGAACCGCTCGGAGGGCCGCGACCGTGTCGGTCGAACCGCCCGCGATGTGGAATTCCTCCTCCGTGCCGACGATCAGATCGAAGATATGGAGCGTGCCCTGGAGCTTCCTGGTGACCGCCGCGCTTTCGATGAAGCGGCTTTCACCCGCGCCATGGCCGGCGAGGCCCCAGAGGTTCGGGCGATAGTCGATGTCGAGCGCGGTGCGGCCGCCGTGGGCGCGGGCGAGCCGCAGCGCCTTCAGCACGGCAGCTTCAGTCCGCGGGTTCGACAGATGCGTGCCGGTGGCGACGACCGCGCGGGCGGAGGCGATGAAGGCCTCATCGATGTCGTCCTCGGAGAGGGCCATGTCGGCGCAGTTCTCGCGATAGAAGATCAACGGGAACTGGTCCTCGTCGCGGATGCCGAGCAGCACCAAAGCGGTCAGACGCGCGGGGTCGGTCTTGATCCCCTGCACGTCGACGCCTTCCCGCTGGAGCTGCTCGCGGATGAACCGGCCCATGTGCTCGTCGCCGACGCGGGTGATCAGCCCCGACTTCAGCCCGAGCCGTGCCGCCCCGCAGGCAATGTTGGTCGGGGAGCCGCCGATATACTTGTTGAACGACCCCATATCCTCGAGCCGCCCGCCGACCTGCGCGCCGTAGAGATCGACCGAAGACCTTCCGATCGTGATGACGTCAAGTGTTTTCATGAGCCAGCTCCTTGTCAGTGGAAGAGCGACGGCCGACCCGGCATGGTGATGCGATGGACGCGCCTTCGGCCGCTTGTGCGGCGACGCAGGCATCTGAGGCGATCGCTGCGGCAGAGCCGTCCCAGGAGCTGGGACCGGAAACCGTCCCCGTCGTCGCAGCCTTTAGGAAGTTCTGAAGCTCCACGTCATAAGCGGCCACGAAACGATCCTTCCAATCGGCGAGCATAGCATTCTGCAATTTCGCGCCGAGTCGCAACTCAATCGCATCGGCTCAGGAAGGCGCGCCGTTTCATCCTCACCCACGATTTCGCACTGGATGTCATAGCCGTAAGGCAGTCGACGAGCTGACGCCCGAATCCCGGGCTGCGCCGTCTGATCCCTACGCATTGTTGGCGGTCTGCATGAGGGAGTTCAGCAGGGATCTCGTGTCTTTAATGGTCAATCCCACGCGGGGCCGCGGCGACGGCCTGCCTGGGGCAGCGCTTTCTGGAACCTCATCTCTATCAGCCGGAATCGCTATGACTGGGCAAGCGAGCTCGAACGCACCGCCAAGTGGCGTCTTGGAGTACCAGAAGTAGTTCGAGCCGAGAACAGGACATCCGGGACCTGAGTCGCAGTTGCCCCTCAACCAGACTACGCAGACGAACTTGAGTCATTCCTCTCTTGAAATGTCAGCAGTTTGGCAATCCGATTGTCGGCGCGACGGAGCCGTCGACAAAGCTCGCGGTTGATATTCTGCATGACCATCACATAGGCGTGGATATCGGCCTTGTAGTAGGCGTAGAGTTTTCCCGCCGTGAGCTCATACAGCACGGTTGGACTCTCCGCGACGACGGTAGCCGATCGGTTCTGCATTTCGATAAGCGTCATTTCACCGAAAAAATCACCCGGCTCGAGACGTGACATGCGAATGACGCGTCCCGATTCCGCGAGCTTACTCACTATGAGCTCGCCGGAGTGAACAATGAACATCGAGCGTCCCGCCTCCCCTTCCGCTACGATGGTGGCGCCGACGTCGACGCGGCGCTCGATCAGCATTGAGAGCAAGAGTTCGAGGCTCGCATCCGAGAGGCCACCGAAAAACGGTGTGGCGAGTAAGAACGCTTTCAGATCGGTTGAGCTGACAGCCATCGACCTAGTATATGCCAGCCCCCAGCGACGACAAGCGGGCCATGGCCGATCAGCAGGCCGGCTGACGTTAGTCATTGGCCTGGACCGACGTTTGGCGGCGGACCGATCAACGCCCTGTCAGGCTGCCACGCCGCACCATGTGCGCATGATCACGGACGCCCCCTTTGGCCGCCTAGTATGACTCCGGCATGCAAGGGCGAGCCTGCTCGCCCGGATGTTGCCAGGAGGCGCACATGACTCAGATTTATTTCCATTGTTCCAATGCTCGGGGCGTATTGATGGATCGTCGCGGCACATTCGTGTCGGATCTGATCGAAGCATGCGAAGAGGCTACCCGCAGGGTGCGATCGCTCGTCACAGCGACCACCCTGGAAGACTGGCGTCATTGGGTCCTGCATGTCAGCGATGAGGCCGGCGACGAGATCTTCGTGCTGCCTTTCGCATTCGTGCTCGGCAAGTCGCACTGAGTGGATGCCATGCCATCGCGGCTGCCATCAGACTTGGTTTTTCGTCAGGGCGTAGACGCGGTGGTCACCGCGATCATCCAACGTGCGTTTGCCGGAGCGATGTTCGCGCAGGCGCATGTCCGTCGTAGCCATCACGCCATCTCAAGTGCATCGCGCGACTCCAAATGGCACATTTGGGAAAGACCACTTAAAGGTCTTGCCTCCCGGGGTCGTGCAGTGCCTCTCTAATGGAGTTTGCGGATTGGACGGAACAACCGGGCCAGCCGTAGCCGCAGGATCCTGAGTCGTTGTTGGCGTGGTCGTGGACTGTGGTCCGGTGATCGGATCGCCGGCTGAGGCCACCGTCAGTCCGAACGAACCCGCGCTGTGAGCGGACGCTGAGGCCAGAACCATGGCTACAATCATCTTGTGCATCTGATGTCTTCCGTTTTGCCTGGCCGTAAGACCCAGGAATGGCGCGCATGGTCCCGTTGAACGGCTGCGGGAAGTGAGGGGTGGTGGCGGCGACATTGGCACCGAGACCGGTCACATCTTGTTTTGCAGTCCCAGGGCTTTCATCAACCTGTCGAGCGTCTGCTGCGATTGCGGCGAGGCGCCTTTGCGGATCTGCCGGTAGACGTCTGCGTCGGTCGGCGGGGGATCGCGATCGGCATCGCCATCGGCTTCGCCGGGGGCTGCCTGCGCATCCGGGCTTTTGCCGCCCTCGGCGTCGGTCGGATCGCCGGCGCCAGGTTTTGATCTCTGGATGATCGTCGCCGAGTTGCCGCCGTTATGTTGCTCGATGCTGGTGTAGCCGGGGGCCGTTTTGACCTGCTTCTCGGTCTTGGATGGGTCGCCGCTCTGGGTGATCGTGGCAGAATTGCTGCCGTTGTTCACGGACGTCGTCTCCGCCCGCGCGGACGCGCTCGCCAGCGCAGCCATCAACATTGCCGCAAGCACAACCGACTGTCGTTGAATGGGCTTCATGTGTACCTCCTTGACGATGATGTGTGCGTTGGGCGAGGCCGAAACCCGCCCAATCGCCGTACCGCTGGCCCGATTGGCCAGCGGCCTCACCATTGATGGACCCTGACGCGGTTGCCATCGCCGACCTGCATGGCGCCGGCGCTGTTGTCACGGCCATGCTGGCTGGTTCCGGCAAAGTTGCCGTTTCCGAGCTGCAGCTGGCTCGAGCTGTTGCTCGTCCCGGACTGCCGTGCGGTCGCCGACATTCCGTTGCCGGCCTGTACCTGGCCGTTCAT
>NZ_JBANBJ010000053.1:0-57954 GCF_059803515.1 Bradyrhizobium sp. UFLA05-125
GCCCGATCTCTGTGCCCTCGCCGATCACGGCGCCGTCTTCCACGCGCGCGGTGGGATCAATCTTGCTCATTAAGAAGGTCTGACTATCCGTTGAAGTTGCTCGGTTTTCCGGTGGTTAGCGCGACTTTGCGTGATCTGTCCAGTGACGTATCATCTCGGCGTATTTCCACCTGATCGTCATTCCGGGATGCGTGCAAAGCACGCAGGCCCGGAATCCATCTCACCGCTCGCACCGCGACCCAATGGATTCCGGGCTCGCGACGGAGCCTGTCATCGGGCCGCGCTTCGCGCGGACCCGTTGGTCGCGCCCCGGAATGACGAAGAAAACAGGATAGTTCGAACGTAATCCGGCAAAGCGCAGCTTTGCTCAGTCCGTCAGCATCGCGCCGACGTCGGCTTCGGCAACGACCTGGCCGTTGACCTTGGCGTCGCCGTGAAACCACCACATCGCCTTGCGGCGGCCAATCGAGCGCATGTGGTATTCGATGGTGTCGCCGGGCAGCACGGGCTTGCGGAATTTGCACTTGTCGATGGTGAGGAAATACACCGCCCGCGGCTTCTCGGTACCATCGACCGACGTGATGCCGATCACGCCCGCGGTCTGCGCCATCGCCTCGATCATCATCACGCCGGGATAGACCGGCCGCTCGGGGAAATGGCCCTGGAACGCCGGCTCGTTGAAGGTGACGTTCTTGATGCCGATGCCGCTATAGTCCGTGCGGATGTTGATCACCCGATCGATCAACAGCATCGGGAAGCGGTGCGGAAGTGTGCGGAGAATCGCGTTGATGTCCACGAGCTCGAACCTGACCGGTGCTTCCTCCATTACTCCTGTCCCTCGTCCTTCGCATCGGCCTTGCTGTTGCGTACCAGACGCTCCACCGCGATGATTTCCTTGAACCACTGCTTGGTCGGCTTGGCAAAGAAGCCGCCCCAACGTCCGCCTGCCGGGATGTCGTCCTTGACGCCGCTCATCGCGGTGACCTGAGCCCCATCGCCGATCTTGAGGTGATTGTTGATGCCAACCTTCGCTCCCAGCGCAACGTTGTCGCCGATCGTCAGGCTACCGGCGAGGCCGATCTGAGCGGCCAGCAGGCAGTTCCGGCCGATGGTCACATTGTGGCCGATCTGGACCTGGTTGTCGATTTTGGTGCCCTCCCCGATCACGGTGTCACGCAACGACCCACGATCGATGGTGGTGCCGGCGCCGACCTCGACGTCGTTCTGGATCAGCACCCGTCCGGTCTGCGGGACCTTGAGGTGACCCTCGGGACCGAAAAAGACGAAGCCGTAGCCGTCCTGACCGATCGAGCAGCCGGGGTGGATCAGCACGTTGTTGCCGATCAGGGCGCACTGGATGGCCGTACGGGCACCGACGTCGCAGTCCCGGCCGATCTTGACGCCGGGGCCGATCACCGCGCCGACGCCAATCACCGTGCCACTGCCGATTTCGACCTCCGGGCCGATGACGGCCAGCGGATCGACCACGACGCCGTCCTCCAGACGCGCCGTCGGATCGATGATCGCCGACGGCGCGATGCCGTTATTGCCGACCGAGGATTGCGGCCTCAGCGCGTCGCCATGCCATTCCCGGGCGATCCTAACGAAGGCGCGAAACGGCTGCGCCACGCGCAGCGCGGCGACGTGGGCCGGCACCTGCGCCTCGAAGCGCGGGCTGACGAGGCACGCGCCGGCCTTGGTCGCCTTGAGCTGGTCGACATATTTGAGGTTGTCGAAGAACGTCAGGTGCATCGGACCGGCTTCGTCGAGCGAAGCCAGGCCCGTGATGATGTGGCCGGCCCGGGCCGGGTCGACCAGCTGAGCCTTCGTCAGCGTGGCGATATCAGCCAGCGCCGACGCAGGCGGCTTCTTGAAGAAGGACGGCTGTGCCATTCCACCCCGTCGAGGTCCGGCCGGAGATCGGCTTAGAACGACGTACCGCCGCCGAACCGGAACTGCTGCACGCGGTCATACGCGCCCTTGGTGAGCGGCACTGCGTAGTCGAAGCGCAGCGGTCCGAACGGAGACTGCCAGATCAGACCGACACCCACCGACGAGCGGACGACGTTACCATTGTCATACACCAATCCGGTACAAGTTCCAGCCGTGGCCGGGTTGACGGTCGACGGAGTACAGTTCGAGTTCTTCGTCGTCGTCGTTTCGCCGGTGAGCGCCCAGGTCGTCGGGCCCTGGTAGTCGTAGAGACCGCCGGCGTCGGCATAGACCGCACCCTTCAGGCCCACTTCCTTGGGCAGGAACCAGAACGGCATCTGCAATTCGAGCGAAGCGCCCCAATACTTCGTGCCGCCAAGCGCGTCCTGCGTGCCAAAGGGATTGAGGTCGCGGGGACCGATGCCGTTCGGCGCAAAGCCGCGGACGAGGTTCGGACCCATCTGGAAGTGATCGAGCATGCGCAGCTCGGTGCTGCCCCACTTGTTCAGGATACCGCCCTGCAAGTGGACCAGGCCGACGAGATCGGACACCAGCGACTGGTAGTACTTCGCATCGACCGCCGTCTTCAGGTAGGAGACGTCGCCGCCGACGCCGGCGAAGTCCTGCCGGAAGTCGACCAGGAGGCCGTCAGTCGGGTTCTTGTTGTTGTCGAGCGTGTTGTAGGTCAGCGTGTAGCCAAGCGCCGAAGTCAGCGTCGCGCCGTTCGCCAGCTCCTTGCGCACCGGCAGCGAGGCTTCGCCGTTCTGGTAGCACCCGAGGCCGTTCGTGGAGCTGAGATCCGGGACACCGCCGTTTGCGGCGGAGAAAGCCGGGCTTGTATTGGCCGCAGTGCCCAACGTGTTGTTACAGTCCTGCAAATAGGACGGCAGCGTGATTTCCTGACGGTAGACCGAGTAGCGCAGCTGCAAGGCCAGATCTTCGCGCAGGCTGAAGCCGAGCCGCGGGCTGAAACCCAGCGTCTTGGTGCCGTAGGAGATGTAGCTGTTGGACAGCTGCGTGCGCTGATAGAGGTCGAGGCCGAGCGCGACGCGGTAGTCGAGCAGGTACGGTTCGACGAACGACAGCGAATAGCCGCGTGCATACTGGCCGTAGGTGACCGCGGCCTTTGCGAACAAGCCGCGGCCGAGAAGGTTGCGCTCGGAGATCGAGACTTCGGCCAGCGCACCGTCGGTCGTGGAGTAGCCGCCCGACACCGAGAAGTCGCCGGTGGACTTTTCCTCGAGATCGACGATCAGGACCACGCGGTCGCTGGACGAGCCCGGCTCTGTAGTGATCTTGACGCTCTTGAAGAAGTCGAGGTTCTTCAGGCGGCGCTCGGCACGATCGACCAGCGCACGGTTGTAGGCGTCGCCCTCGGAGAGGTCGAATTCGCGCCGGATCACGTAGTCGCGCGTGCGGACGTTGCCGCGAATGTTGATGCGCTCGATATAGGTGCGCGGACCTTCGTCGATGTTGAACACGACAGAGACTGTGTGCGCATCGAAATTACGGTCGCCGCCGGGCCGAACCACGGCGAAGGCATAGCCGCGACGCGAGGCCTCGATCTGCATCTCCTCGACCGACTTCTCGACCGCTTCGACGTTGTAGAGCGAGCCGACGTTGACGCGCGAAAAGCTGCGCAGCACGTTGGGATCGAAGTTCGGGATGCTCGTGCGGAAGTCAACCGATCCGACGCGGTACTGCTGGCCTTCCTCGATCTTGAAGGTGACGAGGAAGCCCTTTCTCTCCGGATCGTATTCGGTGATCGCGGCGACCACCTGCACGTCGGCGAAGCCATGCTTGAGGTAGAAGCGGCGAATCAGGTCGCGGTCGGCCTCGACCCGGTCCGGATCGTAGACGTCGGCACTGCCGAGGAAGCTCAGGAGATTCGTCTCACGGGTCTTGATGACGTCCCTCAGGCGATAGCTCGAATAGGCAACGTTGCCGACGAAGTCGATCGACTTGATGCCGGTCTTGGCGCCCTCATCGATCGTGAAGACCAGATCGACGCGGTTGTTCGGCTGCTCGATGATCTCGGGCGTCACGTGCACGTCGTAGCGGCCGGAGCGACGATAGATTTCGGCGATGCGCAGCGTGTCCGACTGCACCACGGCACGCGAGAACGTGCCGCGCGGTTTGGACTGGACTTCGGCGGTGAGCTGCTCGTCCTTGATCTTCTTGTTGCCCTCGAAGGCGACGCGGCCGATGACGGCGTTTTCGACCACCGAAACCACGATCCGGCCACCGACGCGGTTGATCTTCACGTCCTGGAACAGGCCGGTCTCGATCAGCGCCTTGAGGCCGTCGTCGATGGCGGCCTGGTCAAGGCGTCCGCCAGGACCCGGCTTGAAATAGGAACGGATGGTCTCGACCTCGACACGGCGGTTCCCCTCCACCGAGATCGAATCCACGGTCTGGGCCGCAGCCGGCGACGACACGAAAGCGGCCCCGACCGGGGCCAGCACCGGCACGCCGAACATGATCAGGGTGGCGAGCAGGCCCCCCCGGACCTTCATACCAAAAATCATGCGCAACGACGCCCTTATCATTCCAGTGCCAGACCCAACCCCAACGCCGGTCTGGGAGATTCCCCAAGTTTCATGCCGCTTGTAGCTAATTTCACCGACGCCGCAAACGGCCGAGCGCGCCGTAATTTCATTTCAGTCCAAGACGTTGCCTAAGAGCAACGTCACAAAAAAGCCCGCTTCACGATGCCGCCAGATGGAGAATGTCGTTGTAGGTCGCAAACACCATCAACATCAGTACCAAGCCGAGCCCGATTCGAAACCCCATCTCCTGCGCGCGTTCCGACAAAGGCCGGCCCCGGACCGCCTCCACCGCGTAGAACAAAAGGTGCCCACCATCGAGCAGCGGAACCGGAAACAGGTTCAACAGCCCGATCGAGATCGACAGCACCGCAGCCAGGTGCACCAGCGCCGCAAGACCGATGGTCGCGACCTGCCCGGAGATCTGGGCGATTCGCAAGGGACCGCCGACCTGATCGGCCGCCTCGCGGCCCGTAAAGACCCCACCGATATAAGCGAGCGTGCGGTCGATCACGAACCAGGTTTCCTTCACGCCCAGCCACAGCGCCGTAGCCGGATCGACCCGTTCGGTGACCGTGTCACCGGCCGCTGTCTGCCGGGTGATTCCGAGCACGCCGAGCCGATGCACGTTGCCGAATGGGTCCTTCACCTCGCGCAGTTCCGGGGTCCCGGTCAGATCGACCTGCGAATCGCCTCGCTTCACGCTGAAGGTCAGCTTCTCGCCGGCATGCGTGCCGACGATCCGCTGCATGTCGGAGAAGCTTCCGATCTTGGTTCCGTCGATCGTGGTCACGACGTCGCCGACCTGGAAGCCGGCCGCAGCCGCGGCGCTGCCGGCCTCGACCTTGTCGACTCGCGCCGTCGTCGATGGCTTGCCGAAAAAGGTGAAAAGACAGGTGAAGATCACGATCGCGAGCAGGAAGTTCGCGATCGGTCCGGCCGCGACGATCGCAGCCCTCGGGCCCACCTTCTTGTGATGGAAGCTGCCGGCGCGTTCCTCTGCCGACATCGCAGCCAGCGTCTCGGCCGACGGCGTCGAGGCCTCGGTGTCGTCGCCGAAGAATTTGACGTAGCCGCCGAGCGGGATCGCCGAAATCTTCCAGCGCGTGCCATGGCGGTCGTTGAAGCCGACGAGCTCAGGGCCAAAGCCGAGCGAAAAGGTCAACACCTTCACACCGGCCCAGCGCGCAACCAGAAAATGGCCGAGCTCATGGAAGAAAACAACGATAGTCAGGACGAATAAAAAGGGGATCGCGTAGCCGATCAGCCCATGGCTCAACGTATTGAAGCTATGGAGGAAAAACTCAGTCATCGATTCCTCTTAACCCGGCGCCTCGCGGCCCCGGTTCCGAACCTACTAGGATGCCTTTGAGGCAATTTGAGGCAATAGGGTGGCCGCCCTATTTCGCGCAACATGGTCAACGGTGATCGCATCATCCGCGGAGGACAAGGGCGCCAGATTGCCACCCCTGATCCAGTCTTCGAGCGTCGCTTCGACCAGCCGCGCGATGGCGCCGAATCTGATCTTGCCGGCGATGAAGGCCGCCACCGCGACCTCGTTCGCCGCATTATATACCGTAGTGGCGCCGCGTCCCGTCCTTAAAGAATCGTAAGCGAGGCGCAGGCCCGGGAAGCGCTCAAAGTCAGGCGCCTCGAAGGTCAATTGCCCGATCTTGGCGAGGTCGAGCTTGGCGGCGGGTCCCTTGATGCGGTCGGGCCAGCCGAGGCAGTGCGCGATCGGCGTGCGCATGTCGGGGGCGCCGAGCTGCGCAACGACCGAGCAGTCGGAGAATTCGACCATGCCGTGGATGATCGACTGCGGATGGACCAGCACGTCGATCTCGTCCGGCTTCAAGGCGAACAGATAGGACGCCTCGATCACCTCGAGGCCCTTGTTCATCATCGAGGCGGAATCGATGGTGATCTTCTGGCCCATGCTCCAATTCGGATGCTTCAGCGCCTGGGCCAGCGTTGCCTGCTCGATGTCGGTGCTCTTCCAGGTGCGGAACGGGCCGCCCGAGGCGGTGATGATGACGCGCACGAGCTCGTCGCGATTGCCCGAGCTCAGCGCCTGGAACAGCGCGTTGTGCTCGGAATCCGCGGGCAGAATGCAGGCACCCGCCTTGGTGGCGCGCTGCATGAAGAAATCGCCGGCGCAGACGAGACATTCCTTGTTGGCGAGCGCGACATGGGCGCCGCGATCGACCGCGGCGAGCGCGGGCTTCAGTCCCGCCGCACCGCTCACCGCCGCCATGACCCAGTCGGCCGGCCGCGCACCAGCCTCGATGACGGCGCTTTCGCCGGCACCGCATTCGGTCTTGGTACCGGCGAGCGCATCCTTGAGCTCGGCAAGTTTGGAGGTGTCGGCGATGGCGACGAAGCGCGCGGAAAACTCCTTCGCAAGCTTTGCCAGCGCCTCGACGTTGCCGTTGGCGGTCAGCGCCTCGACGCGATAGCGCTCGGGCGAAGCGCGCAACAGATCCATCGTGCTGTCGCCGATCGAGCCGGTGGCGCCGAGGACGCTGACGCTGCGCACCGCAGATGCCGCGGGCTTGTTGTTACGCAAAGGGACTGGGCTCATTGTTTCACCAAACCATAAGACCGCTTCCCGCGCTATGCACACCATGGCGCAGGTAGCCGAAAATCCAGGCCACCAGAATGGCGGCGATGAAGCCGTCCAGGCGGTCCATCAGCCCGCCATGTCCGGGGATTAAGTGACTGGAATCCTTGACGCCGAACCGGCGCTTGACGGCGGATTCGAAGAGGTCGCCGGCTTGCGAGACCACCGACAAGATGGCGCTGAGGGCTAGCAATGGAACCGCCTTGCCGAACCCGGAGGCGGCAAAACCGCCTGCGACCGCCAGACTCGCGACGAAGCCGCCAATCGCGCCGGCCCAAGTCTTCTTGGGGCTCACGCTAGGCCACAATTTTGGACCGCCGATGCCCCGGCCCGCAAAATAACCACCGATGTCGGTCGCCCACACCACGAGCAGCACGAACATCAGTGCAACGAATCCGTTCACCGGATCCTGCCGCACCAGGATCGAGGCAAGCAGCGCAGCCACCGCATAGGCGAAGCCGGCCCCCGCCCAGGTAAACCTGTCTTTCGCCAGCAGCATGATCACGACGCCGCCGATGGCGCCAATCGCGACCGCAGCCTTGAGCGCCCCGAAGGCGACACAGAATCCCATGATGGCGAGGACGATCGTCCCGCACGCTGTCAGGACAACCCGCCCTGCCCCGACCACCGTCAGCCATTCCACGAACAACCCGATCGAGGCGAGCGTAACCAGGAACGCCCAGAGCCAACCGCCGGCATAGGCGAGCGCGATCGCCAGCGGCGCCAGCACGAGGGCCGCGAGGACACGCATCATCAGGTTGCTTGAAGCCGGCTTTGAGCCCGCCGGCGCGGCATCGTTTTCGGTCACGAGGCGGTTTTCGCGACCAGGCCGCCGAAACGGCGTTCGCGTCTGGCAAATTCGGCGATCGCGCCTTCGAGCGCAGCCTTGTCGAAATCAGGCCAATGGATCGGCACGAACACGAGCTCGCTATAGGCGGCCTGCCACATCAGGAAATTGGATAGGCGCTGCTCGCCGGAGGTGCGGATGATGAGATCGGGATCGGGAATCTCGGGTGCGTCGAGATAATGCCCGAGCGCTTCGGCATCGATCGAGGCCGGATCACGCTTGCCCTCGGCGACTTCGCGCGCGAGCTTTTGCGCGGCTTTCGCGATCTCCTGCCGCGAGCCGTAGTTGAACGCGACGATGAGAGTGAGACGCGTGTTGTTGCGCGTCAGCTCCTCGGCCTCGTTCAAGAGGGCGCAGATGTCACCTTCGAGTCCCTCGCGCTCGCCGATGATGCGCACCTTGACGCCATCACGGTGCAGGCTCGCGAGGTCGTTGCGGATGAAGCGTCGCAACAGGCCGAAGAGATCGCCGATCTCGCTCGCCGGACGCGACCAGTTCTCGGAGCTGAAGGAGAAGATGGTGAGATAGCGGATGCCGAGTTCATGCGAGGCACGGACGACGCGGCGCAACGCTTCCACGCCGCGGCGGTGGCCCTCGGCGCGCGGCAGGCCACGTGCAGCCGCCCAGCGCCCATTGCCATCCATGATGATGGCGACATGCGCAGGCGCCTCGGACCTTTCCGGTCCTTCCGTGACGGGCGCGGCGGCGTTGGACATGAAGGCGATGCCTTAGACGGTGAGAATTTCTTTTTCCTTGGCCGCCAGCAACTGGTCGATCTCGGTGATCGTGCCATCGGTCGCTTTCTGCACCTCGTCGGCGTGACGCTTCTGGTCGTCCTCCGACATCTCGTGATTCTTCTCGAGCTTCTTGAGCACGTCGAGACCGTCGCGACGGACATGGCGCGCGGCGACTTTGGCAGCTTCAGCGTATTTGTGCGCGACCTTGACCAGTTCCTTGCGCCGCTCCTCGTTGAGCTCGGGGATGCGCAGGCGCAGCACCTGGCCTTCGGTGGCGGGGGACAGGCCGAGATTGGAATCGACGATTGCCTTCTCCACCGGCTTGACCATCGACTTGTCCCAGACCTGCACCGAGATCAGCCGCGGTTCCGGCACGCTGACGGTGGCGAGCTGGTTGAGGGGCATGTGGCTGCCGTAGGCTTCGACCTGAACCGGATCGAGCATCGAGGCGGAGGCGCGCCCGGTGCGCAGGCCCCCGAGCTCGTGCTTGAGGGACTGGACGGCGCCCTGCATGCGGCGCTTCAATTCGTTGAGGTCGAAATTACCCGTGGCCATCACGCTCTCCCTTCAGATACTCGGCCGAACCGCGCGAGCTGCGCCCGGCGGCCGTCAGCCGGCGACGATCGTCCCGTGGCCGATGCCGCGCAAAATCGCCCCGATCGAGCCCGGCTCGGCGATCGAGAATACGATGATAGGCAGTGACGTCTCGCGGGCAAGCGCGAAGGCGGTCGCATCCATCACCTTGTAGCCGCCCTCGATCGCCTGCGAATGCGTCAGCCGGTCGAAGCGCTTGGCGGCAGGATCCTTCTTGGGATCGGCCGAGTAGACGCCGTCGACATTGGTTGCCTTGAGGACGGCCTCGGCGCCGATCTCGGCGGCGCGCAGCACCGCGGTCGTGTCGGTCGTGAAGAACGGATTGCCGGTTCCACCCCCGAGCAGCACGATTCGGCCCTCGGCCAGGTATTTGTGCGCCGCAGCGCGGGTGAACAGCTCGGAAATCTCGGGCATGACGAAGGCCGACAGGGTACGCGCCGGCGTGCCCTTACGCTCGATCGCCGCTTCCACCGCGAGGCAGTTCATCACGGTGGCGAGCATGCCCATGGTGTCACCGGTCGGGCGCGACACGCCACGGGAGGACACCTCCACGCCACGAACGATATTGCCGCCGCCGATCACCACTGCGACCTCGGCACCGAGATTGCGTGCGGCGATCAGATCGTCGGCAACCCGGTCAACCGTCGGCTGGTCGATCCCAAAACCCTGCTGTCCCGCGAGATATTCGCCGGACAGCTTGATCACCACGCGACGGTAAACCGGATCAGTCATGAGCACTTTCCCTCTCCGGGCGCCGCTTCCGGCGGCAGGCCGGAAGGAACCGTCCCGGCGCTTACTTCTTGCCGCTGGCGGCCGCGACTTCTGCCGCGAAGTCGCTTTCCTGCTTCTCGATTCCCTCACCGAGAGCATAGCGCACAAAGCTGGCGATCTTCACGGGCCCCCCGACCTTGCCCTCAGCTTCCTTCACCGCCTGCGCCACCGACTTGCCGGTGTCGTGAATGAAGGCCTGCTCGAGCAGGCAGACTTCCTTGTAGTAGGTCTTCAGGCCGGACTCGACGATCTTCTCGATCACATTCTCCGGCTTGCCCTGCTGGCGGTACTTGTCGGCGAGCACGTCCTTCTCGCGCTTGACGATCGCCGGATCGAGACCGGCAGGCTCGAGCGCGAGCGGGTTGGCGGCCGCGACATGCATGGCGAGCTGGCGGCCGAGCGCTGCGAGCTCATCGGCCTTGCCGGACGATTCGAGCGCGACGAGGACGCCCATCTTGCCGGCACCATCGATGACGGCACCGTGGACGTAGCTCGACACCACGCCCTGGCTCACTTCGAGCGAAGCCGCGCGGCGCAGCGTCATGTTCTCGCCGATGGTGGCGATCGCGTCATTGATCGCAGCTTCGACCGTGACGTCGCCGACCTTGCTGGCCTTGATCTTCTCGACATCGGCGCCGGCATCGAATGCGACCTGGGCAATCATCTTGACGAGGCCCTGGAACTGGCCGTTGCGCGCGACGAAATCGGTCTCGGAGTTGACCTCGACAACGACGCCCTTGGTGCCCTTGGTGAGCGCACCGATCAAACCCTCGGCCGCGACGCGGCCGGACTTCTTGGCAGCCTTCGACAGACCCTTCTTGCGGAGCCAATCCTGAGCCGCTTCCATGTTGCCGTCGTTCTCGGTGAGTGCGGCCTTGCAGTCCATCATGCCCGCGCCGGTCGACTCGCGCAGGTCCTTGACCATTGCAGCTGTGATCGTAGCCATCGTTGAAAATCCTTCTTGCCTGCCGGTTAACCCGCGGCGCGGCGCTGTCTCGCCCCACCGCGGTCCATCACAGGACGTCGCGTCAACTGAAATGGTGGCCGGAATGATCCGACCACCCCTCGACTGTTATTCCGCTTCCGCGGTGAGCGCCTTGGCCTTGGCCACCCAGGCATCCGCACGGCTGGGCAGACCAACCTCTTCGCCGATCTTGTGCGCGGTGGCGTGATCGAGCTCGGCGAGCTGCCAGTAGTGGAAGATGCCGAGGTCGTTGAACTTCTTCTCGATCGCACCCGACACGCCCGGGAGCTTCTTGAGGTCGTCGGCGGTGCCGCGCGGACCTGCAAGGCCCTGGAAACCGCTGGTCGACGGAAGCTCTTCAGCAGCCGGCTTGACCGAAGCGCCGATATCGATGCCCGCATCGCCCTGGGCGCGCGAGATGCCGTCGATCGCCGCACGCGCGATCAGATCGCAGTAGAGCGAGATCGCGCGGCCCGCGTCGTCATTGCCCGGGACCACATAGGTGATGCCCTTGGGGTCGGAATTGGTGTCGACGATCGCCGCGACCGGGATGTTGAGCCGCTGGGCTTCCTGGATCGCGATGTCTTCCTTGTTGGTGTCGATCACGAAGATCATGTCGGGTAGACCGCCCATGTCCTTGATGCCACCGAGCGAGCGGTCGAGCTTGTCGCGCTCGCGCTGGAGCGTCAGGCGCTCCTTCTTGGTGTAGGAGTTGGCTTCGCCACCAGACAGCACCTCGTCGAGATGACGCAGGCGCTTGATCGACGCCGAAATCGTCTTCCAGTTGGTCAGCGTGCCGCCGAGCCAGCGCGAATTGACGAAGTACTGCGCGCAGCGCTTGGCCGCATCGGCAACGCCGTCCTGCGCCTGGCGCTTGGTGCCCACGAACAGGATGCGGCCACCCTTCGCGACGGTGTCGCTGACGGCCTGGAGGGCATGGTGCAGCATCGGCACGGTCTGCGCGAGGTCGACGATGTGGATGTTGTTGCGGGTCCCGAAAATGAACGGTGCCATTTTCGGATTCCAGCGGTGCGATTGGTGACCAAAGTGCACGCCAGCTTCGAGCAGCTGACGCATGGTGAAGTCGGGTAGCGCCATAGTGATAATTCTCCGGTTGGTTCCTCCGGAAACGTGTGAGCAAGACGGAGCGTTCTCGCCCCGGCTGCCACCGGACGGCCTTTTGAGCCATGTTTCCGTGTGAGATGGCGCGCTATATAGCGCGATTTCGGCCAGAAGCAAGGAAATAAGGGCTTTTGGAGGGCGTTTTGGCGCCCTGCCTCGAGCCCTTTTTTCCGCAGTTCCACGCCTTCCCTAGCACTTTGGGTGGTTCGGGGGACATTTCTTCGGGGCTGCCGCCGCAGGATGCGGCGGAGCAGCCGGACGGGGCGGCGGAGCCGCGGCCACCCGCGGTGGGGGTGGCGGCGCCGGGTGGGCCGCTGGTGGCGGAGCCGGCCGCGCCGCAGCGACAGGCGGAGCCGCGGCGTGGGAGGGCGGCGGTGAGGCCGCTCGCGGCGACGGTGCCGAGGGCACGGGTTTCGCGACGGCTTGGGGATGGGCCGGCTTGGCCGCCTGCGGCGGCGGGGTGATCGCACGCTGATTCTGCGGCTTGACCTGCTCGCGCGCCGTGGGCTGCACCGCGCCGACCACGGGCTTGCCGGCTGCTGCGCCTGCGGGCGGCGGCGTGGTCCCCTGCTCGCGGATTGCCGACTTCGTACGGCTGTTCGGAGCGGTCCCCGCCGCCGTCCCGGCGACCGGCGGCTTGGGCGCCTGACCCGGCGCCGTGGTGGCGTTTGCGGTGGGCGCCGTCGTGGACGGCGCCGTTGCGGTGGCCGCGTTCGGATGCGTGCCGTTGACGGGCGCGGTCGCAGTCGGCGCGAGCCTGCCATTCGGCGTCTGGGCCGCGGTCGGCGCCGCCCCTGTCCCGGTGGGCGCGGGCGGCGTCCCACGGGTTCCGGGGACCGGCAGCGTGTTGGCCTCGGGCAGCCTGCTCGGCGGCGCGGCTGCGGTCGGCGCGACATTCGCTGGTGTCACAGCCGGTGTCCCCGGCCTCGCCGCCGGCGTGATCGTGGCGCTCTGCGGCATCGGCAGCTTGCCCTGCTGGATCAGGGCGGCGCGCTGTGCGACCGCCTGCGGCACAGCCGGTCCCGCCGCCGTGGCACGGCCGGCGACGGCCGGCGCGAGGCTGCCGGGCGCGAGACCCGCCGCGGTCGCCGGCGGCCGGTTGATGACGTTGTTGATCACCGTGGTGTTGTGAATGTTCTGGTAGATGATGTTGTTCGGCGGCGGCGCGACATAGATCGGCGGCCTGACGAACACCGGGATCGGCACGAAAACCGGCTGGGGCAGCACGAACAGTCCAACCACGGGCAGCGGCGGCGGCAGCACGATGAAGTCCGGCGGCGGCGGCGGGCAGAAATAGATCGGGGGCGGCGGCGGCGGCACGAAGCCGAACACGGGATCGCTGAACAGGAGCACCGGACGATCGACATAAACGATCTCTTCCGGCGGCGGCGGCGGCACGTCGTAATCCATCATGGCGAAGCTCGGCGGCGGCTCGAGCGGCGCGGTCAGGATCGCAAGCCTGCGCCGTGCATCGCCAGCATGCGGCCCGCGCGGATAGCGGCGCAGATAGGACCAGTAAGCGTCCGGCGTGTCGGCGCGATAGCTCCGCCGCCAGGTGATCGCCTCTCGGCGCGCCGCGACGATCGCCATCACGCGCTTGGCCATCGGATCGCCGGGATAGGCGGCGAGGAAATCCTCATAGGCCGGCAGCGTGTCGCGCTCGAGCGCGGCCGCATAAGCGTCCTGCACGCCGAGATCGCGGATCGGCTTGTTGCGGATCGCGGCGACCTGATCGGGCGCGGCCTGCGGCGGCGGTGCGTCAGGTCCGCGCTCGAAGAACGAGAACTGCGCACTGATCTTCTGATCGTCCCAAGGCACCTGCGCGCCCTTGCTGGTGTCGTTGACGCGCAGGCGCACGCGGTCGAAGACCTCGGGCAGCGACAGGCCCCCGGTGCGGATCATCTCGGCGAGCGACTGGGCGTAGATGCCATAGGGCCCCGGCTCTTCCGGCGCCACGGTGCCGGGCGCGGCGTTATAGGCGATCAGCATGTTCGCGTCAGGCTCGACCAGCGCGAGTCCGCTTGCGATCGGCTGGCCGCCCTCGATGAAGGGCTGCGCCCGGGCCGCATCGAGCACGACGATGTTTGCCTTCAGCGGCAGCGCGGCGAGCTGGCGGACGTAGTCGCTGATACGAAGCGCCTCGGTCGGAACATCGGTATCGCGCATGATGTTGGAATCGACCGGGATGAAGTAGTTCTCGCCGGCGAGTTGCACGCCATAACCGGCGAGATAGATCATCGCGACCGTGCCGGGTCCCGATGTCTGTGCCTTCTGAAGAAAATCGCGAAAGCTCTTGCGCAGCGTGTCGCCGTCGAGGTCGCGGGCGCCGACCACGTCGAAGCCGGCGGCCTGGAGCGTCTGTGCGATCAGGCCGGCATCATTGGCGGTCGTTGCCAGCGGCGACTTCGCGTAGGCGCCGTTGCCGACCACCAGCGCGATGCGCTTCTCCTGCTGCTGGGCGTAGGCCGGCTCGAACAGTCCACCTGCCGCGAGCAGCAGGCTCGGAAGAAGCAGACCGAAGAAATATCCAAGGAAAGATTGTCGTGTCCCACGCATGGCTTTCGCGCCCGCTAGTGTTGTTGAGCTTCCCACCGCACATGAGGCGCACGGCCGGCTGAACGGCGTTTGAACGAAAAGCGCTTGGAATGAGGCGACCGCATGACCGCTGGCCGCAGTCCGTCAGCTCCATGTCAGGTTCGCGATTGCGAGTTCCTGGCCGCATGATCCTGATCCTGGCCCCCTACCCCTGGGAGATCAGGTCGACGGTGCCCGTGGCCAGCCGGTAGATGCCGCCGACGACCTTGAGCTTGGCCTGCTCGGCCGCGGCATTGAGGATCGGCGCCGCAGACTTCAGCCTGGCAACATTGTCGATCACGTTTTGCCGGATCGCCTTGTCGAGCACGTCCCCGCCCTGCTGCATGGCCGCCTTGGCGGCGGGCGCGATCGCTTCGACCAGCTCGGGAATGTGTCCCGGCGGCGGCTTGTTGTCCTTGATCGCCTTCAGCGTCGCATCGACGGCGCCGCAACTGTCGTGGCCCAGCACCATGATCAGCGGCGTGTTCAGCACGGCCACCGCATATTCCAGGCTGGCGATGGTCTCGTCGCCGGCGAAATTGCCGGCCACGCGACACACGAAGAGATCACCGCGGCCGCTGTCGAAGGCGTATTCCGGCGCGATGCGCGAGTCGGCGCAGCTCAACACGGCCGCGAACGGATTCTGGCCGCCGACCAGCGCTTCACGCTCATGCTTGAAGTCGTGGCGCCGCGTCACGCCGTCGACATAGCGCGCATTGCCGTCCATCAGCCGCTTCAGCGCCGCATCCGGCGACAGCACGTTCTGCGGCTTGGGCGGCGTCTTCGTCTCCTTGGCGAAGGCCGTCGAACCGAACATCAATGCCGAAGCGGCGAACAGCATCATCGAGCGTCGCGAAGGCACGAGCGGATGATGCAAATAGTCAGAGCATTTGTCGCACATATCTTTCCCCTACCATCTCAGTACATATCTGCATGAATAGTACAGGACGCAAATGACAGCGACACTTCGCCGCCGACAAAACCATGTACCGGCACCGCCGGACTCGATCGGCGGATGCTACAATTGCTGCACGTCGACCACGCCGGCGACTGCCTTGATCGCGCCTGCGATCTGCGGCGAGACCTTGAAGCGGCCGGGCAACTTCATCTCCACCTCGGTTTCGAGATCGAGCATCATCACCAGCGAGACCTCGCCGTCGCCGTTGGAACGCGGCGCGATGCCGGGGCTGCCGACCTTCGGCGCTCCGCCGTTTGATGGCGCAGCGTCCGGACCTGACAGCCGCCGCGCGATCGATTCCAGCGGCTTGGTGTCGCGCAGGAAGATGCGCAGGCCTTTTTGCGTCTTGGCGGCGGCGTCATCGAGCGGTTCGGCGTGCAGCACGCGCGCACGCACGTCCTCGCCCTGCAATTCGGCTCCGAGCTGCAACAGCACCGCCGCGCCCGGCTCCAGCACGTCGCGATATTGCGCGAGCCCTTCGGAGAACAGCACCGCCTCGAAATGGCCGGTCGGATCGGACAACCCCATAATGCCCATCTTGTTGCCGGTCTTGGTGCGCCGCTCCATGCGCGACACCACCGTCGCGGCGACCTTGCCGGCGGTCGCGCCGGTCTTCACCGCGCGCGAAAATTCCGCCCAGCTCTGCACCCGCAGGCGCTTGAGGATCGTCGCGTAGTCGTCGAGCGGATGGCCGGACAGGAAGAAGCCGATCGCATCATATTCGCGCCGCAGCCGTTCGGCCGGCAGCCATGGCTCGATCTGCGGCAGCATGATGGTCGGTGCATCCGCCGCGCCTCCGAACATGTCGTTCTGACCGATGGTCGCGGCCTCATTCGCGCGCTGGCAGGCGGCGAGGATCGCATCCGCACCGGCAAAGACACGGGCGCGGTTCGGCTCCAGCGTGTCGAAGGCGCCTGCGGCGGCGAGACTTTCGATGATGCGCTTGTTGATCGCGCGCGGCGACACGCGCGCGGCGAAATCGGCGAGCGAGGTGAACAGCCCGTTCCTGGTTCGCTCTTCGATGATCTGCTCGACGGCCTGAAGGCCGACGCCCTTGAGCGCTGCGAGGGCGTAATAGATGGTCTTCTCGCCGACTTCGAAGGTCGCCCCTGAACGGTTGACGTTCGGCGGCTCGACCTTGATGCCGAGACGCTGCGCCTCGGAGCGGAATTCGGAGAGCTTGTCGGTGTTGTTGAGATCGAGAGTCATCGACGCCGCGATGAACTCCACCGGATAATGCGCCTTCATGTAGGCGGTGTGGTAGGACACCAGCGCATAGGCCGCCGCGTGGCTCTTGTTGAAGCCGTAATCGGCGAATTTGGCGAGCAGTTCGAAGATCGTCTCGGCCTGCGCCTTCGGCACGCCGTTCTTCACCGCGCCGGCGACGAAGATGTCGCGCTGCTTGTCCATCTCGGCGCGGATCTTCTTGCCCATCGCGCGGCGCAGGAGGTCGGCGTCGCCGAGCGAATAGCCCGACATCACCTGCGCGATCTGCATCACCTGTTCCTGGTAGATGATGACGCCGAACGTCTCCTTCAGGATCGGCTCCAGGACGGGGTGCAGATATTCCGGCTCCTCGTCGCCGTGCTTGCGCGAACAATAGGTCGGGATGTTCGCCATCGGGCCTGGGCGATAGAGCGCGACCAGCGCGATGATGTCCTCGAAACGGTCGGGGCGCATGTCGATCAGCGCGCGCCGCATGCCCTGGCTTTCAACCTGGAACACGCCGACCACGTCGCCGCGCGCGAGCATCTGGTAGCTCTCGGCATCGTCGATCGGCAGCGTCGCGAGATCGACATGGATGTCGCGCGGCTTGAGGAGCTTCACCGCGACGTCGAGCACGGTCAGCGTCTTCAGGCCGAGGAAGTCGAACTTGACGAGGCCCGCGGGCTCGACCCATTTCATGTTGAACTGGGTCACCGGCATGTCGGACTTGGGATCGCGGTAGAGCGGCACGAGCTCGCTCAAGGGGCGATCGCCGATCACGATGCCCGCCGCGTGCGTCGAGGCATGGCGCGTCAGGCCTTCGAGGCGCTGGGCGATGTCGAAGGCGCGCGCCACGACCGGGTCTTCATCGCGAAACGCCTGGAGCTTTGGCTCGCTCTCGATCGCGGCGGCCAGCGTTACCGGTGCGGCAGGATTCTGCGGCACGAGCTTCGTGAGCTTGTCGACCTGCCCATAGGGCATTTGCAGCACGCGCCCGACGTCGCGGAGCACGCCGCGCGCCTGCAGCGTACCGAAGGTGATGATCTGCGCGACCTGGTCGCGGCCGTAGCGCTGCTGCACGTATTGGATCACCTCGCCGCGGCGGTCCTGGCAGAAGTCGATGTCGAAGTCCGGCATCGAGACACGCTCGGGATTGAGGAAGCGCTCGAACAGCAGCCCGAACTTGATCGGATCGAGATCGGTGATGGTCAGCGCCCAGGCGACCAGCGAGCCCGCGCCGGAGCCGCGGCCCGGCCCGACCGGAATGCCCTGCGACTTCGCCCATTTGATGAAGTCGGACACGATCAGGAAGTAGCCCGCATATTTCATGCGGGTGATGACGTCGAGCTCGAAGGCGAGCCGCTTGTTGTAGTCCTCCTCGGTCGTGCCCTGCGACAGGCCGTGCACGCGCAGGCGGTTCGCAAGCCCCTCCTCCGCCTGCCGCTTCAATTCCCCCGCCTCGACCGCGGCCGCATCGGAGCTGCCCGCGGCGCCGACGGTGAAGAACGGCAGGATCGGCTTGCGCGTCATCGGTCGGAACGAGCAGCGCTCGGCGATCTCGATCGTCGAGGCCAGCGCCTCCGGAATGTCGGCGAACAGCACGGCCATCTCGGCGCGCGTCTTGAAGCGGTGGTCGGGCGTGAGCTGCTCGCGATCGCTCTCGGCGATCAGTCGCCCGCCGGCGATGCAGAGCAGCGCATCGTGCGCCTCGTAGTCGTCGGTCGAGGCGAAGTACGGCTCGTTGGTCGCAACCAGCGGCAGGCCTTTCGTGTAGGCGATGTCGATCAGCCCGCTCTCGATGCGGCGCTCCTTGTCGATGCCATGGCGCTGCAATTCGATGTAGAGCCGGTCGCCGAACAGGGCCGCGAGTCGCTCGCAGCGCGTGGCTGCGAGCTCGGCATGGCCGGCCCCGAGCGCAAGCGAGATAGGCCCGTCCGGCCCACCCGTCAGCGCGATCAGGCCTTCAGTCTCGCCGTCAAGCCAATCGAACTTGATGAACGGCGCGTGGCTGTCGGGAGTCTCGAGGAACGCGCGCGAGTTCAGCCGCATCAGGCTGCGATAGCCGCGCTCCTGCGCGGCCAGCAGTACGACCCGCGAGGGCAGAATCGCATTGCGCGCATTCGGATCCTGGTCGCCGAAATCGATCGCGAGCTCGCAGCCGACGATCGGCTGGATGCCGGAACCCGCCATCTTGTCGGAGAACTCCAACGCACCGAACATGTTGTCGGTGTCGGTCAGCGCCAACGCCGGCTGATGGTCCTTTTTCGCCAGCTCCGCGAGCTTGGCGATCTTGATCGAGCCCTTGAGCAGCGAATACGCCGAGTGAACATGAAGATGGACAAATCCGGCGGTCGGCATGGTCGCTTACGGCCTCTTGCATATGAGATGGAGCGGTCGCCGGCGCCGGAGGCATCCTGCACTCGCTTGCCCGACTCGCCTCACAATGGTGAGGCGTCGCCGCGCCAGAGTCCACGCCGGAGCGGCCGATCGGCCGCGTCGTCCCGCTTTTCCCCAAAGGCCACCCGCGAGGAACTCTCAACGGGGCGCCGAGCAGCGGTTTACAGAACCGCTGGCTAAAGCTGCGGAATCACCTGCGCCCAGATCGCGATCATCCCGACGAACAGCGTAATCGACGCCAGTGCAGCGGCTTCTTCCACGAAGATCTTCAACATGGCCTTGCTCCCTCACCAGAACATAGAGAGAACATTGTTCTATTTTTGTTCTGAGAGTCAAGCGCCGCAAACGCCGTCGCGGCCCGGCTTCGCACCCAATGGTTAACTCGGTGAATTCCTGAAAGAAAAAAGCCCCGGCACAAGGCCGGGGCTTTCGCGACCGCTCCGAAGGAGCGACCTTATCGGTAGTTGATATCAGTACTTGGCGATGATCGGGCCGCCGAACTTGTAGTTCAGGCGGACGAGACCCATGTCGACGTCCTGACGGATGCGGTCGGTACCCACGAGACCCGTGAAGGTGATGTCCTTGTCCTGCAGGAAGATGTGGTTGTACTCGACGCCAACCGACCAGTTCGGAGCGAAGCCGACTTCGAGGCCGGCACCGACCGTGCCACCCCAACGGGTCTGGCTGGTCGAGGCGAGCAGCGCGCCGGTCGTGGTGCTGTAGACGTCGAACTTGTCGCCGACCACAGCGGCACCGCCCTTGACGTAGACGAGCACGTTGTTCCAGGCGTAGCCGACCTGACCCGTGATCAGACCGAAGGAATCGATGCGGCTGCGGTTGCGATCAGCGAACAGCAGGCTGACGTTGTCGCCGGAGAAGTCGGCCCAGTTGCCCTGACCTTCCACGCCGAACACCCACTGGCCGGTCTGCCAGCGATAGCCGACCTGACCACCGACGGTGCCGCCGGTCGCGTTGTGCGAACCTTCAGTGCCCGTGCCGACGAAATCCCAGGTCGTGTGAGCCGAACCGCCACCGCCGTTGATACCGATGTAGAAACCGCTCCAGTCGTAGATCGCGGCGACCATCGCGGGCGGCGCCTTCGTGTAAGGACGCGCAGCGAGGTCAGCAGCCACCGCCGGCGCAGCCGCGCTGATCGCGACAAGGCTCGCAGCAGCAAGCAACACAGTCTTCTTCATTTGAATTCCCGTTCCAGTTTCTTCGTAAGGGCCCCCGGGCCATGGGCACCTCATAACAGCGATCGAAGGAATTGCTGTAACCGCAACGCAACAGTCCTATCGAAAGGACCTGCTAGGTAAATGAATGTTTCCCACGCCCGCCTGAAAGTCGTTTGGGTGCTATTTTTACAGTCGTTCCAGTGTTAATCGCGTCTCTCTGTTCACAGAAAAAGCGTTCACATCTTGGTGTGAACGCGAGTGTGGCGCGCCAACTTTTTGTCACCGCATTGATGCCACAATTGCGCCAGCGCTGTTCCACAATGCGGCTCGTTCACACCGCTCGCTCACACCGGAAGTGATTCTGGTCGAACGACGTCATTGGCGAGCGCGCCAAACAGTCTTGGCGAAACATCGAATCCAGGACCTTCTGGGATCTTGAGGTTGATGGATCCCCTCGTTCGATTTCTGCACCGGGGGCGTGGTCAGTGCCCCATGCCTGGCATCACCTTGCCGTTGAAGATTTCGGGGTTGGGGGGACCTTCGACGCTCAGGATGCCCGACAGCCCGCGCTCCACCCGCGCGAGCGCATGATCCACCAGCGTGTAGTTGCCCGGCACCTGTGCCCTAAATTCAGTGATAGCCGCTCCGCCCGGCGCCACGGTGACCGTCTGAATTCCCTCAAGCGGCGGGCTTTGAAGTCCGCCAGCCGTGTAGACTCTGTCGAAGATCGTCCCGATGACGTGGAATGACGATGTATAGTTCGGCCCGCCGACACCGAAAAAAACGCGCACGGTTTCGCCGACCTTTCCCTGCAAGGGGTGGAGACGAGACAGCGCTCCGACTGAGCCATTGAAGACGAAGTATTCCGGACGTTCGTTCAGAAGCTTCTCCACGCTGAACTCTGCGCTTCCCCGCTGGCCATAGGGCATGTCGGAATAGATTTCCCCCTGCATGATGTAGAACTCGCGATCCACTCGCGCCATGCCGCTCTCGGGCTCCACAAGGATCATGCCGTACATGCCGTTTGCAATATGCTCGGCGACCATTGGAGTGGCGCAGTGGTAGACATAGAGGCCTGGCACCAGCGCCTTCCACGTCATTGATTTCTCCTGGCCGGGATCGACCTGAAGTACCGCTGCGCCGCCACCCGGGCCCGTCGCGGCGTGGAAATCGACTGAATGGATCATCGAGCTGTCGGCGGAATTCTTCAGATGAATGTCGATGGTGTCGCCGACACGCACCCGGATCATCGGGCCCGGCACCTTGCCGTTGAAGGTCCAGTAGCCGAACGTCGTTCCTTCCGCGAGCCGGCCTTCGAGCTCGACGCTCAAGAGGTCGACACGCACGGTTTGCGGATCGCGTTTGCCGACCGGCGGCGGCACGTCAGTGGGCTCGCGCGAGATATCGGCTTCCACCACCGTCTGAGGCGGCGGGCGCGGGGTGACGAGGAACTGACCTTCCATGCCGGCTTGCCGATGGCCGGGCACGCTGCAAAAATAAACGAAGTCCCCGGACTTATCGGCGCGGAATGCGATCGTCGTGCTTGCGCCCTTTCCGGTAACGCGTGGCGAGGTGGTGTTCTGGTCGGGAAAGGCGATATCGTGCTGCGCCCCTTCGCCATTGATCAGAGTGAGTTGAACCACCTGTCCCTCAACGGCGGTCAGGACCGGATTGACCTTGCCGTCGATCGCGCCACCCTCGCCGATAAAGACCATACGCCCATCCGCAATCCCCGAATGCAGCGTGTATCGCGCGTCGGGAATGTAAGTGATGTCGGTGCCGGGTGCGCCTTGCGCCGCCTGCGTCTGGGCCGGCTGTGGCGTGGGCGACGCCGCAGCCTGCGAAGGTTGCTGCGCGGTGGCTGCGGGCTGCGCGCCGCCTGCGAGATACGCGATCACGTCGGCCCGGTCATGATCGGTCTTAAGGCCAGGAAATGGCATCTTGTTGCCCGGCACGACCTTCGCCGGGTCGGTCAGGTATTGGTCGAGCGTCTGCGCACTCCACACGATATCGGCCGATTTCATCGCGGGCGAATAGTTGTAACCGGCTTCCGTGCCGGCCTTGCGGCCGATGACGCCGGCCAGCGACGGGCCGAGCATGTTCTTGCCGGGCTCGATGGAATGGCAGGCCTGGCACTTCCGGAAAACCAGACGGCCTGCCGTAGCATCGCCGCCACCCGGCACGGCATTCGAGGTGGCGGTTGTAGCATTAGACGCGGGCGGCGGAGCGTTGGGGCCGGGCGCCGCAGGTGACTGTCCGGTCGTTGCGCTCACCTGCGGCCTGTTGCCCTGTGCCATATGGTCATGAGCGGATGGTGATGGGGTGACTGGCTGTGATGGCGCTGCGCCTGGCGACGGGGGGTTCGCCGCCATTTGGTTATCGGCGGAAGGCGAGGCAGCGGCGGCCGGAGATGGCGCGGCTGCGTTCGCGGATGGCTTTGGGGGCGGCGCGGGATTGTTCTGATCGGCCGGCGGCTGAGCAGGCGCCTTGCCCGATTGAGCGAGCTGCTGCGCAGGCTGCTTCGCGCTGGCGCCTTGTGGCGACGGCGTCTCGGTCGAGGCCACGGCAGGTTGGCCCCGATTGCGACCTTGATCCGACGAGGCGGCTTGATCCGAAGTGGGGGCTGCGGCAGGCGGCGGGTTCGTCGATGAAGACAGGCGTCCGACCAGATAGATCCCGCCCAAAATCACGGCCAGCCCGACAATGAAAACAGACGATGCCCGCCAGACGGCGCGAATTTGTTCCCACATCCTGAAACCTGCTGCTTTGTCCGGCGCTCGTCGGAAGTATCGCTGCAACGCATCGGTCTCGTTTGATCTAAATCAACGGCGCAGGGTCGCTCCGACCGATTGCAACGTGTCCGCTCGGCTTTCACACTTGGCCGTTGCCCCTACGCCCTAGACCGGCGTGTAGATGACGAGCTTCAACGCGGGATCGTCATTGGCCTGAAAGCTCGTGTGCTCGAAATGAGGCACCAGCTATTCGATCAGTTCATCGGCGCTGACCAGCAAACTTTCCGGCACATTCAGTCCGAGCGCCTTGGCTGTCTTTTGATTGATCGCAAGTACAAATTTGGCCGGCTGCTCGACCGGTAGATCGGCCGGCTTTGTCCCCTTGAGGATGCGATCGACAAAATAGGCCTGGCGTCGACTGGCAACCAGGATATCGGCACCATACGACATCAACATCCCGCCTTTTACGGCTTCCTTGTCGAAGAAGAGTGTCGGCAATCGTCTCTGCATCGCGACACGGGCAATCTGGTTGGAGAGTCCATCAAAAAGTGGAGTCGGCAGGAGGACAACGGCCTCTGCCTGCGCATTCGCTGCAGTCTCCAATGCACCATCGATGGCATCGGCATTGCGCGCTTCCAGGACTTGAAGATTGAACCCCAATCCTGTGGCAGCGGTCCGCGATTCTTCGACTGAGAAATGCGCCGCTGGATCGTCGGGGTTCCAGATCACTGCAACTCTGGTGATGCCCGGGACTGCTTGCTTGAGGAATTGGAGGCGCTTGCCGCTGACCTCCGGACCGAGCAGGCTGACGCCGGTGACATTGCCGCCGGGCTTGGCGAGACTTGCAACAAATCCGAGGCCAACCGGATTGGTACTCATCGTGACGATTGGAATCGTCTTTGTTTGGTTGAAGGCCGCGCGTGTTGTTTGCGAGCTGTTGGCTACAATGACGTCGACTTTGAGAGCGATCAATTCGGCGGCAAATCCGTCCAACTGGCCAGGCTTTTTGGCCGGGCCCCGATATTCGACGAAGAGGTTCTGTCCCTCGACATAGCCGAAGTCGCGCAGCCCATCGCGAAACGCATCCTCAATTCGGCTGTTCCCGATCGACAGCCAGCCGATCCGCGGCTGCCCCGGTGCTTGCTGTGCGCGAACCCCCGAGGATCGGGTAATGGCCATGCCGGCGAGGGCCACGATAAATTCGCGCCGCTTCATAACCCTTCCCCGTTGAAACTCATAAGACACAGCCTAAAGCATTTCACATTTCGTTCACATGACGGTTCTGTCGTAAATTCAGGCACCCGCTGTCCGAACTGGGGCGAAAGCGTCATCGCTCTGACTGATCGCAACAGTTCCGTGCAGCCTTCAGAGGGCCGATGCTTGGCCCTGGAGACCTTACGCCCTAGACCGGCGTGTAGATGACGAGCTTCAACGCGGGATCGTCATTGGCCTGAAAGCTCGTGTGCTCGAAATGGAGCACGCCCTTTGTGGGGTGAGACATTGTCTTGCGGCCCGAGGCGGTGCTGCGGATCTCGTGCGCTTCCCACCATTTGACGAATTCCGGACTGCCCTGCCGCAGCCGCGCAAGCAATTCGGCGAATGCGGGATCGCCTGCCCAGACGTCGTGGGTGGCGCGAAACATCGCCACCATGCCCTTGGCCACGTCCGCCCAGCTCGTACCGTAAGACTTTCGCGTCTGCTTGCTGGTCATCATGAGGAGCAGCGTGTTGCGATCCTCCTCACGAAGCCGCCCGAACGCAAAAACCTCCTCGGCGGCATCGTTCCAGGCGAGCACGTCCCAGCGTCGCCCGGTGATGTAGGCCGGCTGCTTCAAGCTCTCGATCAGCCGCAAGATCGGCGGCGGCACGACCTCACGCACGAACGGGCGCTTCTCGCCGTCGCGCGCCAGTGCCTTCAGATGCGCGTGCTCGGTCTTGCTGAGGCGCAGCGCGCGGGCCAGCGCATCGATCGTGGTGACCGACGGGCTCACGGTGCGGCCCTGCTCGAGGCGGATGTACCAGTCGACACCGATGCCTGCGAGCTGCGCCACCTCCTCGCGCCGCAGCCCCGCCGTGCGCCGCCTTTGGCCCAACGGAAGGCCGACGGATTTCGGCGTCAGCTTCTCGCGGCGCGAGCGCAGGAAATCGCCGAATTCGACACGTCGGGGATCGGCCATGATCTCACTCCGCCTGTTATGCAGGGCCTCCACAATACTAGGATAATACCAGGCCTTCATGTGCCTTCCAAGGCAGGCATATTCTGTTCAGCTCGAATGCGAGGTGAACAATCATGAAAGCCGCCATCCTCAAATCCCTGGGAACACCGCTCGTCATCGAGGAGGTTCCCGCTCCCGTGCTCGGCACCGGCGAGGTCATCGTCGACGTCGTCGCCACCCGCGTGCTGCCGTATCTGAACGAGGTCTTCAGCGGCGCGCGCAACTACGCGCTCGATCTGCCCGTGATCCCCGGCCCCGGCGGTATCGGCCGTGTCCGCGCCATCGGACCGGATGCAACGAAACTCGCCGCGGGCGACTGGGTGTTCTGCGATCCGACCGTTCGCTCGCGCGACGACGCGATCTCGCCCGACATAACGCTACAAGCCCTGAGCGCACGTGACGAAGGCGGCATGAAGCTGCAAAGGCATTTTCGTCACGGCTCGTTCGCCGAGCAGATGAGGGTGCCGACGGAGAACGTGAAGCGGCTCGGCGAGATCACCTCCGTCGAGGCCACGCAATGGTGCGCACTTGGCACCATGCTCGTGCCCTATGGCGGCTTCCTCGCGGCCGACCTCAAGCCCGGCGAGACCGTACTGGTCAGCGGCGCCACCGGGAATTTCGGCAGCGCCGCCGTGGCCGTGGCACTCGCCATGGGCGCGGCTTGTGTCGTGGCGCCAGGGCGCAACGAAAACATCCTCGCCGATCTCGTGCGGCGCTATGGCCCGCGCGTCAGACCCGTAAAGCTCAGCGGCAACGAGAGCGACGACCGCGAGCAGATGGAGCGCGCAGCGCCCGGGCCGATCGATTGCGTGTTCGACATCATGCCGCCCTCGGTCAGTCCCACGGTAGTGCGCGCGGCGATCATGACGGTGCGTGCCTATGGCCGCGTCGTGTTGATGGGCGGCGTCGGCATGGCCGGTGGACCCGGGCTGGAGCTGCCCTACCCCTGGATCATGCGCAATTGCGTCACCATCCACGGCGTCTGGATGTATCCGCCGGATGCGGCGGTCCGCCTGATCGCGCTCGTGCGCGCCGGGCTCTTGCGCCTCGATCACTACGAGACGACGTCGTTCGATCTCGACCGCGCCAACGAGGCGGTCGCGCACGCCGCGGCCCATGCCGGTCCGTTCAAGATGACGGTCATCCGGCCGTAACCCATCCCACATGCTGCGAGAATGGCATCTTGCCGGTGATTTGCCCGACGCGTCAATTGATTTCGTAAAATGCGAAAAGCGAACGCCGGCGGTCAGCGGCTACTTTGCATGGGGTTGTTTTCGAGATTCTAGTCGAGCTCGACCACCTGGCCGTTGGAAAGCGACACCCGCCGGTCCATGCGGCCGGCGAGCTCCATGTTGTGGGTCGCGATCAGCATCGAGACCTGGGTCGCCTTCACGAGCTGCATCAGGGCCTGGAACACGTGTTCGGCGGTGCCAGGATCGAGGTTGCCGGTCGGCTCGTCCGCGAACAGTACCCGCGGTGCATTGGCGACCGCGCGGGCGATCGCGACGCGCTGCTGCTCGCCGCCAGACAGCTCAGCCGGGCGATGGGTGATGCGGTCGCCGAGCCCGAGATAGGACAGGATGTCCTTGGCGCGCTTGACGCTCTCGGATCGCTTCAGGCCGCGGATCATCTGCGGCAGCATGACGTTCTCCAGTGCCGAGAACTCCGGCAGCAGCCGGTGCGACTGGTAGACGAAGCCGATCTCGGTGCGGCGAAGCTGTGTGCGCTCGATGTCGGGCAGTTGCGAGGTCGGGGAGCCCCCGACATAGACCTCGCCGGAGTCGGGCGCCTCCAGCAGGCCCGCGATGTGCAGCAGCGTCGACTTGCCCGAGCCCGACGGCGCCACCAGCGCCACCGACTGTCCAGGCCACAGCGCGAGCTTGGCGCCGTCCAGGATGGTCAGCACGTTCTCACCCTGCACGTACTGCCGCTTTATCTCGTGGAGATAAATGACTGGCACATCTTCCGCCCCCTGCTCCATCAGCCCCTCACTCGTACCGGAGCGCTTCGACGGGATCGAGACGCGCGGCGCGCCAGGACGGGTAGAGCGTCGCAAGGAACGACAGCGTCAGGGCCATGATCACGACCGCCGTGGTCTCGCCGACGTCGATCTCGGCTGGCAGGCGCGACAGGAAATAGAGCTCCGGCGAGAACAGTTCCGTGCTGGTGAGCCATGACAGGAACTGCCGGATCGATTCGATATTGAGGCAGATGACGAGCCCAACGAAGAAGCCGACGAGCGTGCCGACCACGCCGATCGAGGCGCCCGTGATCAGGAAGATCCGCATGATCGACCCTTGCGAGGCGCCCATCGTGCGCAGGATCGCGATGTCGCTGCCCTTGTCCTTCACCAGCATGATCAGGCCGGAGACGATGTTGAGCGCAGCCACCAGCACGATCATGGTGAGGATCAGGAACATCACGTTGCGCTCGACCTGGAGCGCGTTGAAGAAGGTCGAGTTGCGCTGTCGCCAGTCGACCAGGAACACCGGCCGACCAGCTGCCTCCGTTACCGACTTGCGAAACGCGTCTATGCGATCGGGATTGGTGGTGAACACCTCGATCGCGGTGACGTCGTTGTTGCGGTTGAAATAGGCCTGCGCCTCGGGGAGCGGCATGAAGACGAAGCCGGCGTCATATTCGGACATGCCGATCTCGAACACCGCGACGATCTTGTACGGCTTGATCCGCGGCGTCGTGCCCATCGGCGTGACCGCGCCCTTCGGCGCCACCAGGGTGACGCTGTCGCCGGCATGCAGCGACAATTGATCCGCGAGCCGCCGGCCGATCGCAACGCCCTGCCCTTCGTCAAAGTTCTCGATCGAGCCCTGCTTGATGTTCTTGGCGATCGAAGTGAGGTTGTTCAGGTCATCGGCGCGAATGCCGCGCACCAGCACGCCGGAGGCATTGAACGGCGAGGAGGCTAGCGCCTGGCCGTCGACCACGGGCGCGGCGAGCCGCACGCCGTCGACCATGCTGATGCGCTCGGCGACGTCCTTCCAGTCGGTCAGCGGCGATTCCAGCGGCTGCACCAGGATATGGCCGTTGAGGCCGAGGATCTTGTCGAGCAGCTCTTTCCGGAAGCCGTTCATGACGGCCATGACGATGATCAGCGTGGCGACGCCAAGCATGATGCCGAGGAAGGAGAACCCGGCGATGACCGAGATGAATCCTTCCTTGCGACGCGCCCGCAGGTAACGCGCCGATAACATCCATTCGAATGGCGCGAAGGGCGCGGTTTGCACAGACTCGGTCATGGTCTCATCCATCGCTCGATAATCCCATGATTCGGGGTCAATTGTGGCCGGATTGCCTGCCCCGCAATCGTGCGGTGGATAATATTCAGCCGATCAGGCGAGCGACCGCCTCGGCCGGCGACATGGTCTCGCGCGAGCCGTCGGCGCGCCGCTTGATCTCGACCTTGCCGTCGGCGAGCCCCTTCGGCCCGATCATGATCTGCCAGGGGATGCCGATCAGGTCGGCGGCAGCGAATTTGGCGCCGGCGCGCTGGTCGGTGTCGTCATAGAGCACGTCGACGCCCTTGGCCTGGAGTTCGGCATAGAGCTTTTCGCAGGCCGCATCCACGGCGGTATCGCCCTGCTTGAGGTTGAGCACGACGGCGCGGAACGGCGCCACCGCTTCCGGCCATTTGATGCCGGCCTCGTCATGGCAGGCCTCGATGATGGCACCGACGAGGCGCGAGACGCCGACGCCGTAGGAGCCGCCGTGGATCGGCACGTCGACGCCGTCGGGCCCCGCCACCATCGCCTTCATCGGCTCGGAATATTTGGTGCCGAAATAGAAGATCTGGCCGACCTCGATGCCGCGGGTATTAAGCCGCTTGGCTTCGGGCACCTCCTGCTCGAAGCGCGCGGTGTCGTGCACGTCTTCGGTCGCGGCATAGACCGAGGTCCACTGCTTGATGATCGGCGTAAGATCACTCTCGTAGTCGACGTCCTCACCAGGCACCGGCAGATCGAGCACGTCGCGATTGATGAAAACGCCGGACTCGCCGGTCTCGGCGAGCACGATGAATTCGTGACTGAGATCGCCGCCGATCGGGCCGGTCTCGGCACGCATCGGGATCGCCTTCAGCCCCATCCGTGCGAAGGTGCGCAAATACGCGACGAACATCTTGTTGTAGGCGACGCGCGCGGCCGCCTCGTTGAGATCGAAGGAATAGGCATCCTTCATCAGGAATTCGCGGCCGCGCATCACGCCGAAGCGAGGACGTTGCTCGTCGCGGAACTTCCATTGAATATGATAGAGATTGAGCGGCAGGTTCTTGTAGGACTTCACATAGGCGCGGAAGATCTCGGTGATCATTTCCTCGTTGGTCGGCCCGTACAGGAGCTCGCGCTTGTGGCGGTCGGCGATGCGCAGCATCTCCGGACCATAGGCATCATAGCGGCCGCTCTCGCGCCAGAGATCGGCAAGCTGCAAGGTCGGCATCAACACCTCGATCGCGCCGGAGCGATCCTGCTCCTCGCGCACGATCTGCTCGATCTTCTTCAGCACGCGGAAGCCGAGCGGCAGCCAGGCATAGATGCCGGCGGCCTCCTGCCTGATCATGCCTGCGCGCAGCATCAGGCGATGCGAGACGATCTCCGCCTCTTTCGGATTTTCTTTCAGGATGGGCAGAAAGAACCGCGACAACCGCATGGATACACTCGAAGAATCAGTGAGGGGTTGCAGTGAAACCGGATTGGGAGCGAAAACACAAGGCCGGGAATGAGGAAAACGCGCTAACGCGACGAAATTCCTGTCATTTTTCTGTTTCCTTGAGGTCCCGCATGAAGATGACCTTGCGCCGTTTCGGAACCCGGAGGCGAGGCCTTCAGCGCGGCGGGACCTCGAGCTCGTCCTCGAGCGTGATCTTCTCGAAATCGGTCACCAGCGCGTCGATGCGCACATGCCAGCGGCCGGCGAATGGCAGCTCGACCTTGCGCACGTGCCAGTAGCCGTCGGTGCCGAGCTCGGCGGCGTATTCGATCGGCTCGATGCCGCGCTCCGGCAGGCTCAGCGTCAGCGTCGCCTCCTTCGCCTGGAGAGGCGTCGCCTCCCCGGTCATGAGCTGGAGGACAAAGTCGTCGGTGCCGGTTTTGCCGGGCGACACGAGGACCTGGAACATCGCCTTCTCGCCGTGGATATGGATCGCCAGCGGCGTCTCCGGGACAATCGTGCGCGGCGGCGGCGTAAAGCGCCAACCGGCGACGAGGGCGAAGATGGCAAGCGCAAGCACGCATTCGGCTATGATCGAGCGCCTGAGAGCAGGGGCTGCCTTGAGGCTCTTGGCCAGTGCCGGCGTCAAGCGAAAGCGATTCAGTGCGGCGAGCGCCAGCAGCGCGGCGACCAGCGCGAGCTTGATCGAAAGGATGACGCCGTACCTGGTCTCGACCAGGGCAGTAAAGCTCTCAAGCTGAATGCTCGCCAGCGTCAGGCCCGTCAGCGCCAGGATGGCCACAACAGGCACGGCAACGCGGGAGAACCGGTTCAAGATCGGCAATGTGGCGGTGGTCGGTCTCGACACAAGGACGGCCAGCGGCGCCAGGGCGCCGGTCCAGAACGCGATGCCGAGGCCGTGAAGGAAGACCCCCGGCCGGGTCAGCGCCTCCGGCGGTGCAGTCGCGGCGTGGCCGGTGCAGGCGAGCGACAGGCCGACGCCGGCGAGCGCGATGGCCGAAAGAACCCGCGCGCCCTGCCCTCCGCGCAGCGCGATGCCAGCAACCAGCATCGCGGCCGTCGCGATCAGAAGCGCGGGGCCGGCACTCGTCGTGAATGCAACGAGGCGATCGCGCTCAGCACGCCTACGACAAGCGCCGCACGCGGCAGAAGCATTCCATTCGCCGACCGCGCGATCCAGACCGCAAAGAACACGCCGCCGACGCCCGCGAAGAGCCCGAGATAGAGCCCTAGCCGCGTCAGCCAGATCAGTGCGTTCACGCCGCCATCGGCAGCCGCGGGGACTTGCGTCGCGGATGGCGCGCCGATCGAGAAGATGACCGATCCCGCGACGGGATGGCCGTCCTGCGAGATCACGCGATAGCTGACGACCGAAGTGCCTTGCGGCAGATCCTGCGGCACCGCGATCGAAATGGTCTCACCGGATGCGCTGACGCGCGCCTCCTCGCGCGCCTTTCCGGTCCCGTCGATCAGCCGAATCGCGCCAGGCCTCACCGCCTCGTTGAAGCGCAGCTCGACACTCTTCGGCGCGCTCGCAATGATGCTGCCATTGGCCGGCTCGACGGAGACCAGCGCCGCATGCGCCCACGCACCGGTCGCAAACCCGATGCAGAGCAGCAGCGTCGCGAGCGCGGCGAGGACGCGCATCAGGGCTTTGGCAGCAGCTTCAGGCCGGGCGCGGGCGATTTGCCCTCATGCGAATTGGCCGCCCCCTCCGCAGGGATCTCGATCCAGCGGCTGACGCCCTTCTCGCACTCCTGCACGACTGGAAAATACAGCGTCGTGTTCGGCTTCAGGCTTTCGGTGAGAAATGTGCTGATCACGAACTCATCATAGTTGTGATCCGGTAACTTGCCGCCCGACCACACCACTTCCTTAGGCCCGGAAGAGACCTTGTTGCCGTGATAGTCGTATTCGCCCGCGTACTTGCCCTCGACGACGTCGACGCTCCAGCCAGCCTTTGGCATCGGCTTCACGGCGATGACGCCTTCAGGGATCTGCACGCGGATCTTCACCGTCGGCGAGCCGGCACAGCCATGCGGCACGGCAAACACGGCCTTGTAGGACGCGCCGACAGTCGCCTGCTTGGTCTCCAGCGAGATATGCGCGCTTGCGGACGAGCCCGCCAGCGCGCATGCCGCCATCGTGGTGGCGTAAATCAAACCTTTTCGCATTGGAGCCTCACTTGCTCACAGATTCATTGCAGCGCCAGCCGCCTTTGCCGCGGCTTCCGCTTCACGAATGAGGTCCTGCCGCCGCTTCAAGACGTCGCTCACCAGCGCAGGACCGGCATGCTCAGGCGATCCGGAATCGAAGGGCGGCTTAGGATCGTACTCGATCACCAGCTGGATTCGCCGCGCAGCCTCCTCGCCCGCAAGCTGCGCCGCGATCGCGAGCGCAAAGTCGATGCCAGCCGTCACGCCGGCACCTGTCACCCGGTTGCGATCCTCGACCACGCGATCCCTGCGTACGACCGCGCCCATATGCGCCAGCAGATCGCGAACGTACCAGTGCGAAGTGGCCTGATAACCCCTGAGCAGACCCGCAGCGCCAAGCAGGAGCGAGCCAGTACACACGCTTGCGACGAGGCGCGCGGCTTCACCCTGCTGCTTGAGGAATTCGACGGTCTCACGGTCCTGCATCGCAGCGACCGTTCCCTTCAGGCCTCCGGGCACGAACAACACGTCGAACATCTTCGGCGCGTTCTGGAAGCTTACCGTCGGCGCAACGGGCAAGCGGACATCGGTCGTGACCGGCTGCTCGGTTTTGCCAATCAGGTGGACCTCCGCCTGCATGATGCTGAACACGGTGAGCGGGCCGGCCAGATCAAGCAGGATCATGTCGGAATAGATCAACAGGCCCACGCGCGGGCGAGCGGGCGACGCCGGCTGCGCAAGCGCGGCCGGCGCGACGAGGTTGAGCAAGGACGCGGCCGCCAACGTCGTGTTGAATTCCCTTCGATCCATGCACTTGCTCCAAAAACGTCAGCGAACGAGGACGGGCGAGACGAGATCGACTTGATCCGCGTGCCGCAGAAGCGGAAAGGCTCAATGGTTTGATAAACACCACACCCTTACATCTTCATCCCTGAGTGATCCGGCGATTTCTGCATATCCATGCGTCCGCCATGCTCGCCACCCGGTGCTGGCGCGCCGACGGCCTGGACATCGAGGGTGACGGCTATCTTGCCGGCCTTCTCGAACTGAAGCGTGACCGGGACCTTGTCGCCCTGCTTGAGCGGCCCCTTCAGCTCCTGCATCATCAGATGATAGCCGCCCGGCGCCAGCTTCACGGTCTTTCCCGGCTCGATCGCGAGACCCTTGTCGAGCGGGCGCATTTTCATCACGCCGTTGTCCATCGCCATCTCGTGGACCTCGATTTTGCCGGCGATCTCGGCCGAGACGCTGATCAGCCTATCCGGCGCACTCCCCTTGTTCTCGATCGTCAGATAGCCGCCGGCGACCTTTGCTCCGCCTGGCGTGGCCCTGCTCCAGGCCTGCGTGATGACGAGGTCGCCGGCCTTGACGTCGTCGGCGCGGCCGGGTGTGCCGAACGCCAATGCCGAGAGCGCTGCAAGCGCGAGGATGCGTGAGAGCTTGTTCATGTGGCTAGCCTTTCTTTTCATCGTTGCGCCATCCCACCCGTCAGAACGCGTACTTGCCGGCAAGAACGAAGGTTCGTCCCGGAAACGGATGGAACAGGAAGTACTGGTAGTTGAAGAGATTATCGATGCCGAAATCGAACGAGAAATTCTTCGTCGCATTGTAGTGGATTTTCATGTCGACGACGAAGAACGGATCGAACGCCTGGTACACGTGGGGAACGACGTCGGTATTGTCGAGGGTCGCATACTGCTTGCCGGTGTAGCGCGCGGCAACGGTGTAGACCCAGCTCTCGTTCTGACGATAGCTGACGCCGACTTTCGCGCGCGAGTCCGGAACATAGGGCACGCGTTTGCCGATGACAGTGGTCGCTCCTGCCCAGGTTGGATCCGAAATGATCCTGGAATCGACGTAAGTGACGCTGCCAAAGAGCTGCAGGCCGCTGATCAGGAGGTTGTCCTTGTCGGCCGACAATTCGACGCCTCGCATGCGGATAGCGGCGACGTTGCTGACCGCCGTCTGAAACGACTGGTTTCCGGACACGTCAGTCACGGTGGTCGTCTGCGAGATCAGCGCGTTGTTCGTGCGTTCGCCGAAGACCGTGAACCTGATCCGGCCGTCCTGCCAACGTCGTTCGAGATTGAGTTCGCCGGTGAAATCCTGCTCGGGCGCGAGCAGCGGATTGGCAAGGTAAGTGATGTTGCTGACGGAAATGTTCTGATAAAGCTCCGTCACCGTCGGGTAGCGATACGCCTCGCCGAAATTCGCAGTGATGTTCCAATCCTTGTTGGGGTCATACGAGAGCGAGACCTTCGGCGAGAAGTTGGTCGACGATAGCGACGGCTGTTGCGTGGTCGTCACCGACGTGATGGCACCGGCGCCCGTCGCCGTCGTGTTGACGTTGAGGCCATCGAGGGCCTGCCAACTCTCCAATCGTCCGCCGAGAGTCAGCTTGACGTTCGGTGTGATCTTCCAGGCGTCATGAACCCAGAGCGCCTCGGTTCGCGTCTCGCCGACACCCGTTGAGTAGAGCAGCCCGTTCCCCGTCGAGGGAGCCGCATACCAAACCGTGGAGGCAAAGACAGGGTTCTCGAGCCTGTAGCGGTCGCCGTGAACGCCGAAGCTCACCTCATGCGAACCGTCGATCCCGTCGGGACGCCAGATGCCCTTGGCATCGGCGTTCTGCCAGTTGGTGCCGTCCATGCGCGTTACCTTGCCGTTCAGCGAGTAGCCGAGCCCGGGCGACGCGACGACGGTGTACGGGTTGAGAAGAGTATCCTGAAGGTAATTGTAGCTCGATGCCGAAAGCTCAAAATCGAAGACGCCCTTGGTATCGCTCCGGAGCGAGATGGCGTTGCTCACATGAAGCTCGTCCCAGGTGTATTTGTTGGGAGCAAATCCCGAGAGGCCCGCAAATGTCGGCTGGCCCGTCACGGTCGATCGCAGATAGGCCTGCGGCTCCGAGGTCTGGTGATTGTTCCAGACCGCGAACGAATAGGTCGCCTGCACCAGCGGGGTCAGGTCGTAGGCGAGCCTGACATTCCCCGACGTCTGCTGCGAGTGCGCCACCGCGCCGGCGCCGACGACATCGGCCACACCGCCGGTCCGGCTCGGTGCGATGAAGGTGCCTGTCGTCCTGGCCGGGACCGAGCCATTCGTCACATAGCTCAGCGGCTGCTGATAGCTGTCACGATAGTTCGCGCTGATGAGCCATGAAAGCGCACCGTCGCGATTGCCTGCAGCCGCACTGGTCTGGCTGGTGAGGTAGGTGCTCATGGTACCGTACTGGCTCCAAGGCATCACCGAGACCGTTTCCTTGGCTGTCGCAAACGGCTTGTCCGGCATCTTCGACGTGATCAGCAGCACGCCGCCGATCGAGTTGCCGGGATAGGCCGCGGCGAACGGACCGTTGAGATAGTCGACCCGGCCGATCGCCTCCGGCACGATCAGATTCCACTTCGGCGAGGCGCCCGAGTTGTTGTTTCCGATCAGCGCCGAAATCAGGAGATCGTCGTAATAGATCAGCGTGCGCGCGCTGGAATTGAGCCCCCAGCTTCGCGTCGCCAGCACCGCCTGGTTGTCGCCGTCGTGCCGTTTCCGCACGAACAGGCTCGGCATGTATTTGACGGCATCCTCGGGGTCTTTGAGGTTGATCGTCTCATCGATCTCCTTGGCAGTGATGCTGAACGAGGTTTGCGGAAGCTGATAGCGCGCCACGGCCGGCGGGGTCTCCAGCGAGGCGCGAGCGGTGCCCTGCCCGCTGGTGGCGACGGCCGCAGGCGGCCCTTCCACAGGGCTTGCAGGATTCGCGCTCCGGTTTCGCGCTGCCGCGGATTGGACGGCCGGCTTGGGCGGCTTATGTGGTGCCGCAATTGGCGCATCGACCGTCACCGGCGGCAATGCGTTTTCGCTGCTCTGGGCAGCGGCTCCGCCTATCGACGTAAGCAGCGCGGCCTGGACGGCAACGACACTCACGCCACAGCGGGCATGGCGAAGTAACATGGAAATGTCCTGACGCCGGCTTTCTCTCCGGCCAATCGACAGCATCAGCCACCGGCGGACGCGCCGCGGCGATCACAGGAGTGTCGTCAGGAAAATCGAGGTGGTGCGCGTGCCTGCGCGTTGGAGCCGCCGCGAGGCACGGCGACACGATCTGCCCCGTCGTGCCACACCACACATTCGGCAGATCGTAAAGATGTCGCAAAGACGGTCTGCGGCGCATCGAGAGATGCGCTCGCCTGTGCCAGGCAGCAGAGCGAGCAAGCGCCTGCATGTGAGCCGAGTGCACCGGTCCGGTCGTCAATGCCTGCACCTGAACCGCCGTTGGCATGGCAGATCACGGCGCTCTGAAGCGGATCGGCGACCGCAACGCCGGCTGCCCAGCAGGCGGCAATCGGCGCCAGCACCTGCATCGCCAATGCGATCAGGACCAGGGGTAAATATTTGTGCAGCCGCGCCCGCATCCGCCGAACCATTCGTTCGCTTACTAACTAGACGCCATTCGCCATGGAGTCGAGATCGCTCTTTCACGCGATTGACGCAGAACAACCATTCAATTCACCAAGTGTATCGCGGGATGCATTGTGCCAAGCCTCCCGACAATGCCGAGAATGGCAAGGCCAAGAGCAAGCTCGACGATGCTGGTTCGCGTAAGCCAGCGCAACGCGCCGCGCCCGGCTGGAGCAAGCCGCGGAGTCAGCACCAGCCGGTTGACCAGGGCGAGCACCAGCATAAACGTGAACAGGACAAGCTTGAGCAGCAGCAGCCGTCCATACTCGGTGACGACCAGCGCGTGAACCGAGCCCACTAGGATGGCGGCGTTGATGAATCCCGTGAGCAGCAGCATTGCCACGCTGACCATGCCCATGATCGAGAATCGGCCCACGACGTCACGGGTGAGCGAAATCGCCTTCTTTCGGCAGGCCGCGACCAGGAACAGGATTAATGACGCCAAGCCACCGATCCAGGCCGCGCTGGCCGCCAGATGCAGCGTATCCGCGGCAAGATGCAGGTACCCTGCCTCGCCGGCGATCGAGCCGGCATGGCCACACCAGGCAAGACTTGCGGCGAATGCGAGCGCGGCGGCAAATCCACCCCATCGCGCGATCGCCACGCGATCATAGACGAGGCAAGCCGCGAGACAGATCGCAAATCCTGCTCGAAGCATCGTCACCTGGCCGAACTGCGTTTCGTTGATCACCGTCGACAACACATCTGCGGACATTGCCTCATCGAGCGGCATCCCGCTCATCGAGGCGGCCTGAAGCATCAGCCAGATCGCGCCGGAGATCACCGCGAAGGCAAGACCGAGCCACGAGACCCATGAGGTGGGAGCACCGAACGACCCAGCCGCAGTCCCCTCCGAGCGCACGACCGGCGCAACGATGACGGTCCGAAATATCACGTCTCCAACCGTGATCGCGGTTGCCGCGAAGTGCACGGCGCGAGTTGCGACCAACGGCGCTTCTGCTGCTGACCAGTCCATCGGCGGTCAGGCCTTCATGGACCGACCTGGAAGGTGAAGCTGCCGTCCGTCGTGTGGGTGTCCACGGACAGCACGCGCCAGTTCACACGGTACGTGCCGGTCCCTCCCGACTTCAGCGGGACCGACATCTGGTTGCCACTGACGCGCGCCTTGCCTGCGTCGACGCGCTGGCCGGAGGGACCCGTGACGCTTATCGAGCTGAACGCGGCCTCCAGTTTCTGGGTAAACCAGAGCGTCACCTCGTGCGGGGGGCTTGCCACCTTGTTGCCGACACGCGGCTCGGCATGGTCGAGAAACGCGTGGGCGGTCGCTTCGCCGGTCGAGAACAGAACAAGCAGCGGGACGATTGAAACCAGAGATAAGTGCCGCATCGGTCAATTCCTCGGGAAGGGGCTGGCGGGTTGGACCGGGCCGCCGAACAGCGGCTTGCCGATACCGCGCGGATCGATGTCGTCGAGATACATGTGCAGCTGAGCGATCACGCCCACATTGGTCCCGCTTTGCCGGTTGATGGGAATCAGCGCCTCCAAGCCGACCTGAAACTGATTGCCGACCCAGATAACCCCCGGATTGATGGTCCCTGTCGTCGTTGTCCCTGAGGTCAGCGTGTTCGCCACTGGGGTCTGCAAGGTTGCTTCCACCAAAGGGATCAGGTGATTTACGAAATCCGGCAGGCCGAGATCCATCACGGCAGATTTCAGATAGGGCATGCTGTATTGGATGGTTCCACCCCAGTTCAGCACGCGCGGATTGAATTCGGTATCGGCCGTCAGCGCGCCCGTATCCGGATCTATTCCGAACGTAGTTGTGAAATTCCGGGCCGGGATCGCGTAGCCGACCTGGCCCGTGATCGCCACCGGCCTCAGCCACGACAGTGTGTCCGGCAGATCGCCAAAGCCTTTGCCGAAATAGATGGTCGGCGTGTAGGCGTTGAAGGGATCGGCGCCGACATTCGCCGCACCGGTACCGCCCCATTCGACGCTAAGGCCGACCGACATCACGAACTCATGCACGGGGTCTTTGAAAACCCGATACTTGAAGGTGGTCTCCAGGTTCTGAAATCCGTTGGCTCCGGGTGCTGTTGGATCGATCGGGCCGAGAAAGGTGTAGGTTGTCCCAAACGAGATCGCGAAATCCTCGGTGATCCGCTTGGAAAATTCGCCGGACACGTCCCGCTGCCGAACGGGCGGAATGTCGCCGGTTTTGAAGCTGTCGACCGTGGGAAGCGATAGTTCGTCGTTTACGCCGGGATCATCGATCCCGAGCGTTGCCGGAAAGAAGCGGTTGCCAACGATCTCGTGGGCAACGCTTCCCGAATGAGGGACGAGCGCGAGGACGAGCCCCAGAAGGCTCGCACGCGTATGACACATGGACATTTGAGAACCTCCGCGATGCTGACGTGCGAATTCGGCGACCGGTTGGCCGCCAGGCTCACGTCAATTGCGGAGGCGCTCGTGCGCGGGCGTTGGATCCGCCGTGCGATGGGGCCGCGGGGGCAGTCTGCTCATGCCACACCACAGGTTCAACGAGCCAGAACGGATTCGCGAAGGTAGCCTGCGGCGAATCAAGCGACGCATTGACCTGCGCCAGGCAGCAGATCGAACAACTGCCTGTCTGCGCACCGGCCTGACCGTCCGCGCCTGCACCTGATGCATCGGTGCTGTGGCAGATCACCGCATTCTGAAGCGGATCGGCGACCGCAAATCCCGCGGCCCAGCAGGCAGCAACCGGCGCCAGCACCTGCATCGCGAGAGCGAGCAGGACCAGGGGCAGGTATTTTTGCAGCCGCGCGCGCATTCGCCGAACCATTCGTTCGGCTAGCAACTAAACACCGCACCGAGTACGAGTCGAGGTCACTTCAGCCGTCTGCTTGGGCGATCACAAATATCTCGAAAACTGTGGTCAGCGCGCCAGGCCGAAGGCTGACGATCCGGCATTTGAGGCAGATGCGGGGCAACCGCATATCCACAGATTTCTTATATTTGTCATATGCTTAGGAAGAAAAAGCCCGATCATTTCGTTAACTGCTCGAATTTTGAACAATCGTTGCCGAAAATGATGACAAGTGAGAAAAGTTGATCTAGCATCTCTTTGCTCAGGCTGGCCGCGAGGTCGAAGTCTGGTGGTCCAAGTCTCGGGAGGAGCCCCTGGCGCGCAAAACGCAGCGTCGCCCCGTTCAATCAAGATCAAATCTCAGATATCGGGGATAATAGGGTCGACACAATTTTTGAGCGGGGCTAGGGCCCCGCTCTCTTTTTTTGTGTGGACACCCAACGCGGATGAACGCCCCAGCAACTTGATCGAGAGAAGCTTCGAGCTTGCAGGGCTGCGACGATCTGACACCAACCTATATCAGCGCCTGTTTGCCGAGTATCCCGGGACGCAGGCGATGTTTCGCAAAAACGGCGGGGCGGTGCGCGCGCTCACGATCGAGGCGATCCTCGATTTCGCTGGCGAGCGTCGCGGACATGTCCGCATGGTCCAGCGCGAGTCATCCTCGCATGACCGCCTACGGCACACCACGAGAGTTGTTCATCAAGTTCTTTCGCGTGATCCGTGATGTGCTGCGTGAACTGCCGGGCGACGAACGGTCCCCTGATACGGATGAGGCCCGGAAGAAACCACTCTGTGCGGCCGCGGGCCTTGCCAGCATTCCTACCTAACTCTCTTTGCGTTGCACCAAGGCGCTGCGTCACTGTCGCGATTGCAGAACGGGTAGCGTGAACTCGTCGATTGTGAGACACTGCCTGTCTTGGTAGCGCAAACAATGACGCTGCCAACGATAAAATCATGGGAGCGAGCGATGTCCGAGACGAAAGATTTCTCGACAACCAGGCGCGATCTTCTTCAGGCGGCAACGACCGCCGGCGCCGCGGCGGCCATCCTCGGCGGCATGGGGATCAACCCTGCACTTGCAGCCGAGATGGGACGTTCGGAGAAGCCGTTGAAGGCGGCATTCTCCAATGCAGGCCTGCAGGCCACCTGGTGTGCGCAGGGCAAGCAGGCTGCGGAATTCTGGGGCAAGCTGTTCAATGTCGATGTGACCTGGTTCGATGGTCAGCTCGACGCGGTGAAGCAACGCGCGGCCATCGACAACATGGCCTCGCAGAAGTGGGACTTCGTGGCGATCCAGGCCTTCGGCATCGGCACCCTCACCCAGCCCGTGCAAAAGATGATCGATGCCGGCACGCCCGTCATCGACATGGACACGCTGATCGCGCCGCTGGATCAGATCAATGTGCATTCCTTCCTCGCCCCTGACAACGAATTCATGGGCGCCTCGGTGACCCAGGCGCTGTGCAACGCCATGGGCGGCAAGGGCAAGATCATCATGACGCAAGGAGCCCTCGGCCACACCGGCGCGCAAGGGCGTGCGAAGGGTTTCAACTCGGTCGTCAAGCAGTTTCCCAACATCGAGGTGCTCGACACCCAGCCGGCCGATTGGGACGTCTCCAAGACTGCGCGCCTATGGGAGACCTATCTGACGAAATACCCGCAGATCGATGCGGCCTTCTTCCACAATGACGACATGGCGCTCGCGGCCGCCAACATCATGAAGGCGCACAACCGTACCAACATCCTGATCGGTGGCGTCGACGCCATGCCACCCGCGATCCAGGCGGTGAGCGAAGGGCGCATGTACGCAACCGTTCGCAATCCCTCCTGCCGCATCCATGGCGGCGCCATCATCGCCGGGGTTGCCGCGGTCGTCGGCGGCGAGAAGAGCGGCCAGGGCATTCCGAAGAGCGTGGTGACGGATGGCCCGGTCGTGACCAAGGCGAACGCCGCCGGCATGCAGTGGATGGAGGATCACTTCCTGATCTGATTCCTCCATGCCTGAAGGCCGTTCGCCGATCCTGGAACTGCAGGGCATCACGAAGAGCTTTGGCGGCGTCGAAGCACTTCGTGGTGTAGACTTCGCGCTGTACGCCGGCGAGATCCATGGTCTCGTCGGCGAGAACGGCGCCGGAAAAAGCACGCTGATGAAGATCATCGCCGGCGTGCACCCGGAATTCTCGGGCCGCTTCCTGCTGGACGGCGTGGAGACCCGGTTCCGCTCGGCCCGCGATGCGCATGCGACCGGCATCGCCATGGTACATCAAGAGCTCAGCGTCGCGCCCGACCTGACGGTCGCCGAGAACGTTTTCCTCGGCAACCAGCCGACCAACCGGCTTGGACTGGTGCAATGGCGGCGCATGGCGCGCGAGGCCGGCGAGCAGCTCGCCCGCTTCGGCATCGACGTCGATCCGATGACACGGCTCGGCGATCTTCCAATCGGCCTGCAGCAGCTCATCGAGATCGCCCGCGTGCTGTTCTCAGGCGCGCGCATCGTCATCCTGGACGAGCCGACCTCCGCCCTCTCCCCACCCGAGGTCGAGCGCCTGTTCGCGACGCTGCGCCGCCTGCGCGACGAGGGCACGGGCATCGTCTTCATCTCGCATTTCATCGAGGACATTTTGCGCGTCTCCGATACGGTGACCGTGTTCCGCAACGGACGAAAGGTCGCCGAGACAGCGGCTCACGCAACCACCAAGGGCGCCCTGATCGAGGCGATGATCGGCCGCGGCGGCGAAGCGCTCGAGCACAGCTACACCGACGACCTCATGCTGCCCGCCGCCAACGGTGGCTCGGTCGTCCTGAAGGTCGACCAGTTGTCGCTTGCACGCAGCCTCCAGGACATCTCGTTCGAGGCACGTTCCGGCGAGGTGCTGGGCATTTACGGCTTCATGGGCTGTGGACAGCAGGAGCTGTCGCGCATCCTGTTCGGCAAGCTCAAGCCTGACAGCGGCGCGCTCATCGTCGACGGCGCGCCAAAGTCCTTTGCCTCGACCGCGGCCGCGCGACGTGCGGGCGTGGCGCTCGTCCCGGAGAGCCGGCGCGCCATGCTGTTCCACCAGGAGCCGGTCTACAAGAACATCTCGATCAGCATTTTGGATCGCATTTCGGCCATGCTGCTCAAACCGGCGCAGGAGCGCGACATCGCTCAGCGCCAGGTCGAGCAGCTGCAGATCAGGCCGCCCGTGGTCGGCCTCGACCTCGGCATGCTGTCCGGCGGCAATCAGCAGAAGGTGGCGCTGGCGAAATGGCTGACCTATCCGCCTCGTCTGCTCGTGCTGTGCGAGCCGACCCGCGGCATGGATGTCGGCGCCAAGAATGACGTCATCAACATCGTGCGCGACCTCCGCGCCAAGGGCCTTGCCATCATCGTGCTGTCGACGGAGCCGGAGACGGTGCTGTCCCTGGCCGACCGCATTCTCGTGCTCAAGCGCGGCGCAGTGGTGCGCGAATTCAAGAACGAACCGGTCAGCAAAGACCGCCTTTTGGAGGCGGCGTGACGGAGAAGCCCAATGGCGAGCAGTGAAGCAGTTTCCGGAGCGGCCCGCCGGCCCCGTGGTCTCGGCTCCTTCCTGCGCTCGCAGATGCGCAACATCGCGCCGTTCCTGACGCTGATCTTCCTCAGCCTGTTCTTCGCCTTCGCAAGCCCCTCCTTCGCCACGCTGGACAATCTCGGCAACATCCTCACGCAGGTCTCGGTGACCGGCGTGATCGCCGTCGGCCTCACCTTCGTGATCCTCTGCGCCGAGATCGACCTCTCGATCGCCAGCATCGCCAACGTGACGGGCATTGCGGTCGCCTATTTCACTATGCAGGAATCCTACGTCAACATCGCCAACGTCCCCCTCCCCGGCGCCGCCGCAATCCTGCTCTCGCTGCTGCTCTGCGCGGCTCTCGGGTTCGTCAACGCGCTGGGGCTGACCGTGATCGGCATCCCCTCCTTCATCATGACGCTTGCGATGATGCAGATCGCGGCCGGCATCTCCGCGCTGCTGGTGCGCGGCCAGATCGCCTACAAGGTGCCTGATCTGATCGCCACCCTCGGTTCCGGCTCGATCGGCGGCATTCCCTGGATCGTGATCGTCGCCGCGGTGATGCTGCTCGCAGGCCATCTCGTGCTGACCTACACGCGCTTCGGGCGCTACGTCTACATGGTCGGCGGAAACCGCGAGGCGGCCGAATATTCCGGCCTCAACGTCAAGCTGATCCTCGGCGTCGTGATGGTCATCTCGGCGGTCTGCGCAGGGATCGGCGGCATGCTCGGCGTCGCCCATTTCGGCAGCGCGCAGCAGAACGAGTTCGACACCTATTTGCTCGACTCCATCGCTGCCGTCGTGGTCGGCGGCACCAGCCTGTTCGGCGGCCGCGGCGGCATCGGCAACACCATCGTCGGCCTGTTCGTGCTGGGCGTGCTCAACAACGGCCTCGACCACGTCAACATCGACAGCTTCCTGAAGATCCTGATCCGCGGCCTGATCCTGCTGGCGGCGCTGATCATCAACGTCTATGCACAGCGGTTGCGTGAGAAGGCGGCGGATTAGCCGGCGCGATAGCCCTCACTTCAAAATGTCGAAAACAACCCCATGCAAAGTAGCCGATGACGGCTGGGGTTGATTTCGCGTTTTACGAAATCGCTTGACGCGTCGGGCAAATCAGTGGCAAAATTCCATAATGGCGCCGATGACCACATTTCACGGGAAGCCGGGAAGCAATGAGTTCAGGGTTGCGCACATCCGCAAACTTCGTCCGCTCGCAAAATCCGACGACGACCTCCAATTTGAGCAACATGGGCAGGCGCTGCCAAAGGCCCCCGTGCACGTCCTCATGCTCACGTAACTGGGCCTATCTTGTAGGCTAGCCCCGGCCAAGATCGCTCCACGGCCCTGAAATACAGGATGAACGCGATCCACGCACCTTCGTTACCCCACGAGGGGACGAGCAGCCACTGCCCCACGACTGCGAAACGCCAAGGCGAGAAACGAAGACATGCATAGGAATGGCATTAGCCAAGCGATTTGCGTTTGCATCGATACACCAAAATCCAGAAGAACGCCCATAAGCGTAGGGCCAAGCCCCGTTAGTATGATCCGCGTTCCGTCAAAGCGCGCCTTTGAGTGAGCTAAACGCTCAACGCCAAATAACGTGGACAGTGCAGGCGTTTGCAGGTTGAAGTCCAGACCTGCCGATATTGCCGTAAAACCGAGATAGAACGGAACGACCCACAAGGAAGAGAACAAACAAACCAGTGCCAGTGCCATAACTTGAGGGATAAGCAAGAACGGTAGGATCTTCAGCGGACCCAAGCGATCAACAACCGGCCCGGCGACAATCGTTGTCAATATCTGAATAGCTGAGAATACGATGAAGCACGCCGCGACCCATTCCAGAGGCCAATTCATGTCTGCTGCCAAGCGAGCTTGATGGAATATCAGTGCAGACACTATGAAGGACTCTGCGAACAATGCAGGCAGAAGAAAAAACGCTTTCCAATCAGTTGGACCGACGCAGGATAGCTTAACGGCATGGCCGTGAAGTTCCTTGTACTTGCTCGCGTGATTTTCGTCCGGGAGCAGTAGTACAGCCAAGATGCCTCCTGCGAAGACACAACACGCGACTATCGCCCAGGTCGGTCTCCATCCAAACATAAGGATGCTGCCAACGATCATACTCGGAAGTGCCGATTGAGCCACCGACAGCCCCATGAGTACCGCTCCGACTGCCTTTGCGCTGGCCGCCGGTAGTCTTAGTGCCGGAATAGTGAGTGAAACGTGGACAAGCAAACCCTGCCCGCCAAGTCGCGCGAGATACAAGCTAAAGAGGAAAATCGGAATATTCGGGCTGATCGCGATTGCAACGGCTGCGCCAGCGAGCAGGGCCGCTGATGCCAGGGTAAATCTGCGCTCATTATGAGGCGTGAGCAAGGATCCAAGCACCGGCAATGTTGCGGCACTCAGGAACGTCACAAGCGCGAAATCTACGGCAAACTCACCATCAGTAATCCCAAATGTGTCTCGAAACTGTGGTGCGAACAAAGCGATAATGTACGTCTGCCCGAAACTAGATAGGCCGATCAAAATACATCCGAATAGGAGCAAACGTAGATTGGCTCGGATGAAAGCCGGATACTCTTTGAACGCCGCCAACATGTGCCAGCTCAAGCCATTGGAGCGCCATCGCGAGAGAATGCGTCAGAACGCTCTTCCTCGCATCGGAGCAACAAGCTACCTCGCCGATAAGATGCGATCCTACGTATCGCGTTCTGTGGTTGCAGACAAACTTTTTATGACTTATCTAATGAGAAGACTTTTCCAAACTGATGCATTTCGCGTTTCTCGCCGCGCGATCGTCAAACGCGTCATAGACCACTGCCTGTCGCGACGATTGTTGCTCGGGAGTAGCAGGTCCCATAGTTGACCAACTGGGCGCACTCTGCGCGTGGGACTCTGGACGAGATCGTTGCGATGATCCAACAAGGATACGTCCACATGCTCGTCAGGCGAGCTCAGATGGAAGATGCCCACCAAGCAATCGACGTCGTGCGACGGTCGATACTGGAACTATGCGTCCTCGACCACCAGGGTGACCCAGCCACCCTGTCGATGTGGCTGAGCAACAAGACGGCGGACAACATGCGGCAGTGGATCGATGCTCGCGCAGTCCTTGTGGCGAGTGAGAGCGAACGTATCGCTGGCGTTGCAGCCATCCGGGCCGATGGCTACGTTTTGCTGAACTACGTGGCACCCGAGACGAGGTTCAAGGGGACGAGCAAGTCCTTGATCCATGAGATCGAGGTCTGGGCATCACATCGCGGCCTCAAATGGCTTACTCTCGACAGCACGGTCACCGCACTTCGATTCTATCTATCGTGCGGCTGGACCATGACCGGACCGCCGCAGCCTGGATTCGGAGTGACGACGAGACATCCGATGGGCAAGGCCGTGACGTTCGCACCCTAGCTATCTCGCGAAATCGGGCTGCCAATCGCGCGCCTCGCGCGCTGCCTTGATCACTGCACCGATCGCCGTGAAAGACGGCGCCTCCACCATCATTCTGCGCGCCAGGCGGAGGCTGCGCGCTTCGCAAATTGCGCGCCGCTTTTCGTCGGCGATCGCTTCGAAATCGAGATTATGCGCCAGGCCGAGAATGCGCCGGATGGTCTTCGCCGCGGCGAAGCCGACGGTGTCCTGAAACAGCCGCGCCATATAGGCCTGCCGTTCCGTATCGAGCCGCGCACCTCCGCCCTCGCCTGCGAACAGCGATACGGGATAGCCATCCCCGGTGGCGTCGCTTCGCCAGAGCGCCTGGAATTTACGCGCGAACTCGTTCCAGACGCCCTCGATCGTTTCCAGCACCCAGGCCTCGAACGCAGCCCGGTCGCCCGGCGAGCGCTCGTGTCCAGATGAGGCCAGATAGGCCATCAGGAGGTTCGCGATCACGGCCCCGATGTCGAATCCCATGGGGCCATAAAATGAGAATTCCGGATCGATCACCTTGGTCTCACGCTCCGTGACCATGACCGAGCCGGTGTGGAGGTCGCCGTGGATCAGCGCCTCCGGGCTCGCCATGAATTTCAGCTTCAGTCGGGAGATCGCGACATGCAGGTCAAAATCCTCGCGGAAGCTTGCAGCCGTGGCATCTAGCCAAGGCGCGGTCCAGCGGTTCTGCTCCGCGATCCGATAGGGATCGGTGAAGATGAGATCCTCGGTGATCTTGCAGAGTGCGTGATTGCCGGCAAAGGCCGCGATACCCTCCTTCTTCGCTGCGGCGGTGAGCGCGAGATCGGAGGTGAAGAACAGCGTCCGCGCCATGAAGGTCGTGATGTCGTCCACGAAGCGTGGATACCGCGCGCCTGCGATCAGCCCCTTGCGCATGATGATGTGCGGCTCGAGCAGCTCCATCACCGTGAGCGCCAGCGCTTCGTTGTGATACAGCACCGACGGCACGAGCCCAGGCGCGAGCTGCGCCTGCCGGGTCAGAGCCAGATATTCGTAGTGCGCGCGGGACAGTGGCAGCGGCCAACTTTCCCCGACCAGGCGGACGTAGGGCAGCGCCTGCTTCACGGCGACGCCGCCGAGCGCTCCCTTCACGATGAAGACGAGATTGAGATTGCCGTCGCCGACTTCCGTGATCGACCAGTCGCCCGGCGCACCGCCAAGGACGGCCACCAGCTTAGGACGGCCCGCGAGATAATCCCGCAGGTCCGCCTCATGCAAAATTCGATAGTTCTCCGCCTGCGCTAGCGTCATGACGATCCCTGCCCCATGGTTATGGCCGGATCGTCAGTCGCGCTCCGGGAAGCTCGAACCGATGTCGGCCCTTCTTTTGATCGGATCGTAATCGCAATAGACGCCGTCCGCCACCAGCGCGTAGCTCGCAATCACCGTATATTTGTCGAGCTTGATGGAGTGCAGGCCCGCTATCGCAGTGCTTTTGCCGTCGCAGGAGTATGAGATGGGCTATGACGCCAACGTGTCGACCATGACTTTGGCCTTCTTCAGATCGTCGGTGTCGAATCCTTCGCTGAACCAGTTATAGACCGGAGTGAGCAGGTCGCGAGCCACGTCGCGTTTGCCCTGGTCGCGCCAAAGCCGCGCCATGCTCGTCGCGGCGCGCAGCTCCCAGGACCTCGCCTTTTGTCGACGTGCAATCTCGAGCGCGCGCTCGAAGTCGACCTCTGCCGCAGCCATGTTCCCAATTCGCAGAAACAGTTTGCCCTGGATCCGATAAAGCTCGGCCTCGCACCATTGTTCTTTGGTGCTCCGGGCCATGGCGATCGCGCGGTCGATCACGTCGAGCGCCTCGTCGTGCCGCTCAAGCTGGGAATGTGCCATGGCGAGATATGACATCACGAATGGAATATAGATCGTGGCGCCCGTCGCGTGATAGGTCTCAATCGACGAGGCCAGGATGTGAACGGCTTCGGACGCACGCTCGGTCTGCGCCATCAGGCAGCCTTGCCACATCAGCCCGTTCGCCATCCAATAGGACGATCCCTTGTCTTCGGCGAGCGCGACGAGCTCCCTCGCACGAGCACCCGCTTCGGCAACGTCGCCCAAGAGGATCAGTGTGGCGGTCGAATGCGCCAGGGCATGCATCAATGTCGCGGCTTGATCAATTTCCCGGGCGCAGATGAACGACCCGTTGGCATCCCTGCGCGCTGCCAGGGGAAAACCAAGAAGCCAGTTGGTCCGCGACCGCCACTCCAGGATTGCGACCTGGGCATCCGTGCCAAAACGCGTTGCCAAGGCGCGGTGCTCCCGAGCATCATATAGCGCGATCGCCTGATCGAGATGCTCCCTCCCCGTTACGGGGACGCCGACCGACATCAATGTCACTCCCATCATGCGATGGGCGAGCAGGAGCGGGCCAGAGTTGGGTTGCTTTGTCGCAAGCTGCATGAATTGGTCGGCGAGTTCGCGGGCGGCGTCACCGTTGAACCCGGCGATGTTGACCACCCAAAAACCATAGATCACCGAGAACAGCAGCAAGGAGTCTTCGGGCGGCTCCCCGATCGCCTCCGCCTGCTCGATGAGGATGCGGGCACGCTCGGCGGCGGCTTTGGTTTGTTCGGCACCGTAGCCCTTGGTGTGCATGAGAACGGTCAACAGTTCGACCTGGAGCGCAATCTGCTCGCGGCGCAGCGACGGCGTCGACGGCAAGGTCCCGATCAGGCCAAGCGCCCGGCTCAAATGAGCCTCAGCCTCCGCCAGCGCCGAATGCGCGTGCGAGCGTCGTCCAGCCGCGCCCCACAGCGCCGCCGCGCGCTCGAGGGCGCCGGCCTCCGTATAGTGATGCGCGAGACTTTCGGGAGATCCCTGGACGACATCCGGCCTCTGCTGTTCGAGGGCACGGGCGATGCGAAGGTGAAGCTCCCTGCGGGCTGGGCGCAGCAACGTGCCGTAGGCTGCGTCGCGCACGAGCGCATGCTTGAAGACATAATTTTCTCGTGACGGACTTCCCTGTCGGAAGACCAGTCCGGCTTCCACCAGTTTTTCCAAAGGCTGCTTCAGCTCCTCGTTGCTGAGTGACGCCACTGCAGCCAACAATAAGTGCGAAAATTCTCGTCCGATCGCCGCGCCGATCTGCGCGATCGCCTTGACCTCCGTACCCAGCCGATCGAGCCGGGCCATCAAGGAAGCATGTAAACTGGCGGGCACCGCCAGCGCTGGAGCGGAAACCGCGGCTGCAGTCTTCGCCGCTCCCCACTCTCCCCCGGCCTCCAGCATTGCTTTCGTCATCTCCTCGACGAACAGTGGGATGCCGTCGGTGCGCTCGATAATCTCCGTTCTGAAGTCCGCCGACAGCGATTTGTCGCCGACGACGCAATCGATCATGCTGCCGACCTCGCGGTATCCGAGCCGATTGAGCGCAAGAGCGGTCACATGCGGTTGTCCAGTCCAGGGGGGATCGAACTCAGGTCGGAAGGTCACGATCATGAGTACGGGAAACGTTGCGATCAGATCTACCATGCGACCGAACGCTTCCAGGCTCGTGGGGTCGCCCCAATGCACATCCTCCACGATCATCAGCACGGGGCTGGAGCTCGCAAGGCTCCTTAATTGGAAGCCGAGCGCTTCCAGCGTTTTCTGACGCTGTTGTTCGGAAGCAAGCTCCAGAGCGGGGAAGCGGCCGTCATTGGGAAGTGACAGCATCTCGGCCAACAGCGCAGCGTCCTGCCGGGACGTCCGGCTCTGTGCCAGCAGGAGATCGAGCTTTTCGAGCTTTGTTTGCGGAGTATCGCCGACCGCATATCCGGCGGCATGCTGAATCTGTCCGATGATCGGGAAAAAGGCGCTGTCCGTGTGTTGAGGCGAGCAGAAATAACGTAACCGCGCGTGCGGTTCGGTTGCGATCCCCTCCACTAAAGCCGTCGAGAGCCTTGATTTGCCTATCCCGGCCTCGCCCGATAACAACACCAAATGGCCTTCGCCTCTCTTTGCTCTCGCCCAGCGTTGCAAAAGCAGCCCAAGCTCTTCTTTGCGTCCGATCAGTTCAGTCAGCCCGCCGGGGTGCATGGCCTCAAAGCGGCTCTCGATAGAACTTGCCTGGAGGACGGCGAAAGCTCTCACCGGTGCGGCGATTCCCTTGAGCTCCTGCGGTCCGAGGTCCCGCAGGTCGAAGAGGTTGCCGAGGAGCCGACGCGTGTCCTCGGCAACGACTATCGTGTTCGGCTCGGCAACGCCTTGCAGGCGAGCCGCAAGATTCGGCGTCTCGCCGACGATGCTGCGCTCCTGCGCTTCCCCAGAGCCGACGAGATCGCCAACAACCACCAGCCCAGTCGCGATACCGATGCGGGTCCGTAGCGGAACGGACAATTCGAGCGCGCCCACTGCAGCAATCATTTTCAGAGCGGCGCGCACGGCCCGCTCGGCGTCGTCCTCGTGCGCATGCGGATAGCCGAAATAAATGAGAGCGCCGTCGCCCATGTATTTGGCGACGAACCCTCCGTAGTGGCATACGGTGTCGGCGACGCACGTCTGATAGGCCGAAATGACCTCGCGCAGATCCTCTGGGTCCATGCGCGTGGATAGGGCAGTCGAACCGACAAGGTCCGAAAACATCACTGTGACCTGGCGGCGCTCAGGATTGTCCTTGAATGGCTTGCAGGTTGTCTCAGGAGACTCGGAAAGGCGTTCCAATTTGCCGGCTTCAGCCCGCAAGGCCGCAATGGCATCGAGCAGCTTACGGCGATGCCCGACAAGTCCGACACCAAGATCCTTCAAGTCCTCCGCCGTCAAGTTTGGCAGGACTGTGTCGTCGATCGCGTTCTCGCGGAACGCCGCCTCATATCGTTCGAGACCGAGCCTCCGCAGCCAACCCCCGAGGTCCATGGCGGCGCCCCAGTTTGCCTAGCCCGCAATGATCCTCCAGGCACGACAGGCTGTCTAGAGTATCGTTTTTCGAACGGCCGGTTTGGCTCATTTTCGACCGAGGCTGCTGATGTCGTCTCGCATTTGACGTCCGCTTTACCCCAAAACAGCGTCGATCAGTCTGTCGCTTCGCTCGCATCCTTCCGTGTTAAAACAAGCCAACGCTCACCATGATGTCACCGATGTGAGTAATCGTAAATTAGGCTGACTAATCCAGCGCCGCCGCGCGGCGCTCCCAAGGGCCAATAAACGACATCGGTCACTTGCCTCTTCGCCAGTGACGTGGCACCGGTCAAAATTGAAACGGACTGACCGAAATGGAAATCTTGCCGTCCGCAGCTCGTTCTACCTTAAAGTCTACCTCCTTTTGCGCTGTCACATCCTCAACGGTCACATACAACAATCCAGTACAACTAACTGCTCGCTTGGCTTTGCCTCTCGAATTTGTGCGTATCGTATCATCCAGCCTATATGCGGCACCTTGTCTCACCTTTTCCAGAATGGCTAATTTTTCTGCCTCCGTGTTCGTATTACTTATCATCGCCGCAACAGCTGTCGAATTCTTGACAGCGTAGCTGACAAGCGCGTTGTTGCTGTCATCCGAAACGATCTTAACCACTGCAGTGCGCGTGTCCAAAGACTCACACTCGAGCGTCGCCCCGCCACAACTGCTCAGCAAGAGTAAAACAGGGAGACACCCTAAAACCGGCTGTGCTTCCCGAAAATGCTTCATCGGAGTCGTCACGAGGATCTTTCCTATTCCGACAAGAAAGAATTCGTCCGTTACCTGCCGTGTTGCTGCTGGGAATCCGCCCTTAGGTAATTGCGACCGAGGCTCTGATATTACCTGCCATTTGACGTGCGCTCCTATCTCAAAGCAGCGTCGATCAGTCTGGCGCTTGCGTTGATGAGTCCACGTCCTAGAACGGCATTCCCATCAATTTCGACAAGCGTTCGATCGAGAGATAGCCGGCATGATAGGCCGCCATGCCGATCGCAAAAACGACAGCCGAGAGAAGCGTGGTCCAGATCAGCTTGCTGCGCATCCCGGTCAGGATCGGCGCGCCGGGATCGGTGCCGGGCGCTCCGACGCCGTCCTCGTGCTGGCTGCGCACGCCGAAAGGCAGGGTCACGAACAGCGTGACCCACCAGAGCACGAAGTAGATCGCGAGTGCGGTGGAGATCTGGTAGGCCATGGCCCGGCCTTACGCCTGCTCGATCTCGACCAAGGCGCCGGAAAAGTCCTTCGGGTGCAGGAACAGCACCGGCTTTCCATGCGCGCCGATCTTCGGCACGCCATCGCCGAGCACCCGCGCCCCCTCCTTCACCAGCACGTCGCGCGAGGTGATGATGTCGACGACTTCGTAGCAGACGTGATGGATGCCGCCGTCGGCATTGCGCTCGAGGAACTTTGCGATCGGCGAGGTCTCGCCATAGGGCTCGATGAACTCGATCTTGGTGTTGGGGAGTGTCACGAACACGGTGGTCACGCCGTGCTCGGGCAATGCGATTGCCTCCGATATCTGTGCCCCGAACGCTGCGCCGTAGATCTTGGCGGCCTTCACGGCATCCTTGGTCGCGATCGCGACGTGGTTGAGCCGGCCCAGCATGGTTCTCTCCCTTGGAGCATGATCCGGACCCGAAGGGCCGCGTTAGCGCAAAGTGTGACGCGGTTTTCCGAAGAGATCACGCTCAAAAATTTTAGACCGTCAGTACATGTACCAGACAGGGGGGCTTTTTGCCCCAATGTTCGTTGATCACGGCCCGCACGGCGCGTCGCACCGACTCAGCCAAAGCATCGGGATCGCGGCGGCGCGGTTTTGGCAGGCCTTCGATGGTCGAGACCACGGCGTCGAAGACGAGGTCGTCGAACGCCTCGCCCGCCTTGTTCTTCTCGGGAATGCCGACGAGATCGACCTCGGGTTCGTCGGCAAGCTCGCCCTGCGCGGTCATGGCGATGGCGACGAAGGCACAACCGGAGAAAGCCATCCGGCGCCGCTCGACCACCGCGCGGGACTTGGAATCCTCCAGGATCGTGCCGTCCTTGTAGAGCCGCCCGGAAGGCACCTCGCCGACGATGCCTGGGTCACCCGGGCCGAGCTTGACCAGATCGCCGTTGCGGCAGACCAGCACCCGCGGCACGCCCGCGGCGCGCGCGAGCTTGGCGTGCTCGTGCAGATGCAGGGCCTCACCATGGACGGGGATCAGGAGCTGCGGCCTGGTCCAGGCGATCATGTCGCGCAATTCGTCACGGCGGGGATGGCCGGAGACGTGGACCAGGTGGTCGCGGTCGGTGATAACCTCGACGCCCTGGAGGACCAGATTGTTGATGATCGAGCCGACCGCCTTCTCGTTGCCCGGAATGGTGCGCGAGGAGAAGATCACGCTGTCGCCGCGGTTCAGCGTGATCTCGGGATGGTCGTCATTGGCGATGCGCGCCAGCGCTGCGCGCGGCTCGCCCTGGCTGCCGGTGCATAGCGCCAGCACCTTGTTCTGCGGAAGATGGCCGTAGACCTCGGGCGAGCGGAAATTCTGCACGCCGTCGAGATAGCCGGTCTCGCGCGCGACCTGCACGACGCGGTCCATGGCGCGGCCGACCACGACGACCTCGCGGTCGGCGGCGCGAGCGGCGTCCGCCACCGCCTTGATGCGCGCGACGTTCGAAGCAAAGGTCGTCACCGCGACGCGGCCTTTGGCTTCCTTGACGAGTTCGATGATGGTCCTGGCGACTTCGGCTTCCGAGGGCGAGCGTCCCTCGCGCACCGCGTTGGTGGAATCGCCGATCAGGGCGAGAACGCCCTCCTCACCCAGTTCGCGCAGCCGCCTCTCGTCGGTGGGACGGCCGATGGATGGGGTCGGATCGATCTTCCAGTCGCCGGTGTGCAGCACCGTGCCGGCTTCGGTATGGATCGCCAGCGCATGGGATTCCGGAATCGAATGCGCGACCGGAATGAACTCGACGTTGAACGGCCCGATGTCGACGCGGCCGCCGGACGGGATCACGGTGACCGGGATTTTTGGCGGATTGCGCTCGGCCGCGCATTTGGCCTCGAACAGCGCCGCACTGAACTGCGTCGCGTAAATCGGGCATTGCAGCTTCGGCCAGAGATCGATGATCGCGCCGAAATGGTCCTCGTGGGCATGGGTCAGCACCAGACCCATCAGGTTCTTGCGTTCCTTCTCCAGGAAACTGATGTCGGGCATGATCAGGTCGATGCCCGGCAAATGCTCCTCGTCGCCGAAGGAGACACCGAGATCGATCGCCAGCCAGGCGCGCTGGTGGCGGTTGCCGAGGCCATAGATCGACAGGTTCATGCCGATCTCGCCGACGCCCCCGAGGGGAGCAAACACCAGTTCGTCGGGCCTTGCCATCATGCCGCTCCCACGGATGCGGCCGCGCCGAAGAACACTTCGCCTGCCGCTACCGGCACGCGGCGGCCATCGGCGGTGCGGACGATCAGGCAACCGGTATCGTCGATGGTGTCGAAGATGCCCTCGAGCGTCGCGCTCCCGGTCTGGATCGCGACCTTCTCGCCGAGGCCGGCGGCGCGCTCCAGCCAGAGGCGGCGGATCTCCGCAAAGCCGCGGCCATCGTCCCAGAGGCCCCGGAACTCGACCCAGGCGTCCGACAGCGCGGTGAACAGCTCCTCCGCGCTGATCTGGACCCCGAGGGCGGCCAGCGACACCGCGGGCGTCGGCGTGCCCTCGGGAGCCGCGACGACGTTGGTACCGATGCCGACCACGACGGCAAGGCGGTTGCCGATGGCCTCGGCTTCGAGGCCGATGCCAACGAGCTTCTTGCCGCCGGCAAGCACGTCGTTCGGCCATTTCAGGGTGTATCGGGGCCGGTCGGGACCGAGGCGAAGCGCTGCCTCGACGCTGACCCGCTCCAGCGCCGCTTCCTCGGCGAGCCCCGCAGCAAAGCCGAGCGTGGCGGCGACAGCCGGCGCGACGTCCATCACCTCGAGGATGCTGGCCGCCAGATTGCCGCGCGGCGCGATCCAGGCGCGCTGGCGGCGGCCACGCCCCGCCGTCTGCTCCGAGGTCACGAACCAGATCGGGCCGCGCTCGCCCTGGCGGGCGCGCTCCAGGCCTTCCGCATTCGTCGAGCCGATCTGATCGAAGGCTGCGAGGCGGTAGCCCGCGCTGAGAGCTCGATGACCGAGCGCGAATCCCATCCCTAGAACAGCGACTTTGCCGCTGCGCTGGCGACACTCACGACGGGTCCCGCAAACAGCGCAAACAGGATGGTGAACAGGCCTGCCACCGCCAGCACAGCCCGCACCTCGACGCGGACCGGATCGACCTGCCCGGCAGGCTCGTCGAAGTACATCGTCTTGACGATGGCCAGATAGTAGTAGGCGCCCACCACGCTCGTCAGCACGCCGATGACGGCGAGCGTGAACAGGTTGGCCTTGATCGCGGCGACGAAGACGTACCACTTGGCGAAGAAGCCAGCGAGCGGCGGAACGCCCGCGAGCGAGAACAGCAGCATCGCAAAGAAGAAGGCGAGCAGCGGGTTGGTGCGCGAGAGGCCGGCGAAATCGCTGATCTGCTCCACGGCCTGGCCGTTGCGCTTCATGGCGAGAATGACGGCGAAGGAGCCGAGCGTCATCGCAATGTAGATCACGAGGTACATCAGCACGCCCTGCGCGCCCTCGACCGTGCCGGAGGCAAGGCCGACCAGAGCAAAGCCCATGTGCCCGATCGAGGAATAGGCCATCAGGCGTTTGATGTTGGTCTGGCCGATCGCGGCAAAGGAGCCGAGCGCCATCGAGGCGATGGAGACGAACACCAGGATCTGCTGCCATTGCGAGACGATGCCGGGGAATGCGGTCAGCGTCGCGCGCGTGAACACGGCCATGGCCGCGACCTTCGGCGCCGAGGCGAAGAAAGCGGTCACCGGCGTCGGCGCCCCCTCATAGACGTCGGGCGTCCACATGTGGAACGGCACGGCCGAGACCTTGAAGCAGAGGCCGGCGAGCAGGAAGACGAGGCCGAAGACCAGGCCGACGCTGCCGGTCGTGGCAGATGCCGCGATGCCGGCAAAGCTGACGGTGCCCGTGAAACCATAGATCAGGGAAGCGCCGTAGAGCAGCATGCCGGACGACAGCGCGCCGAGCACGAAGTACTTCAGACCGGCTTCGTTGGACTTGGCGTTGTCCCGGTTGGACGCCGCGACGACGTAGAGCGCCAGCGACATCAGCTCGAGGCCGAGATAGAGCGAGATCAGGTCTCCGGCCGAGATCAGCACCATCATGCCGAGGGTCGAGAGCAGCACGAGGATCGAATATTCGAAGATGCGTCGCGACGGATCGGACAAAAACTCCGTCGACAGGATCAGCGTGACCGCCGAGCCGATCAGCGCCAAAATCTTCAGGAAGCGCGCGAAGTCGTCGACGATGAAGCTGCCGCCGAAGGTGACCTGCTTGCCCGCCGGCAACAGCAACACCAATACGCCGGTCACGATGAGGAGGAGGATCGCGAGCGTGGTGACCGCCTTCGTCGTCCCCTGCCCGCGATACGCACCCAGCATCAGCAGCGCCATGCTGCCGACAGCGAGCACGAGCTCGGGCACCACCGGCGCCAGTTGATAACCTGCAGTCTCAAAGCTCATGGCGATATCCTGACCTGCCCGCTCATTGGAGCAGTGCGGCGGCCTTCACGGCCGTCACCGCGGTGTTGTAATTGTTGACGAGTTGCTGGACCGAAGCCGCCGACATGTCGAGCACCGGCTTCGGATAGACGCCGAACAGGATCGTCAGCGCGACCAGCGGGAACAGCGTGATGCACTCGCGCAAGGTCATGTCCTTGATCGTCATCAGCGTCGGCTTCACCAGAGCGCCGAACACGACTTTCCGGTACAGCCACAGCGCATAGGGCGCCGACAGGATCAGGCCCGTCGCGGCGAAGAAGGCGGTCGGGATCGACACCTTGAAGGTGCCGAGCAGCGTCATGAATTCGCCGATGAAGCCGGACGTGCCGGGTAGACCGACATTGGCCATGGTGAACACCATGAACACCAGCGCATAGAGCGGCATCCGGTTGACAAGGCCACCATAGGCCGCGATCTCGCGCGTGTGCATGCGGTCGTAGACGATGCCTACGCAAAGGAACAGCGCGCCCGAAACGATGCCGTGCGAGATCATCTGGAACACGCCGCCGGCGACACCCTGGATGGTGCCGGCGAAAATGCCCATGGTGACGAAGCCCATATGCGCCACGGAGGAATAGGCGATCAGCTTCTTCATGTCCTCCTGCATCAAGGCCACCAGCGAGGTGTAGATGATGGCAATGACCGACAGCGTAAAGATCAGCGGCGCGAAGTCATGCGAAGCCAGCGGGAACATCGGCAGCGAGAAGCGCAGGAAGCCGTAGCCGCCCATCTTCAAGAGGATCGCCGCCAGGATCACCGAGCCCGCGGTCGGCGCCTCGACGTGCGCGTCGGGCAGCCAGGTGTGCACCGGCCACATCGGCATCTTCACCGCGAAAGAGGCGAAGAAGGCAAGCCACGCCCAGGTCTGCAACGATCGCGGCACGGCGGTGTGCATCAGGGTCGGGATGTCGGTCGTGTTGCCGTTCCAGTAC
>NZ_JBANBJ010000054.1:0-57350 GCF_059803515.1 Bradyrhizobium sp. UFLA05-125
GCATCAAGGCCGGCCTCGGCGACAAGGCCACAAAGATGATCGTGGCGGAAGCGTCTTACGAAGTCTCGGATCCGACCATCGATTCGCAGATCCTCAAGATCAAGGACGCGGGCGCGGATCTCTTCTTCAGTGCGACGACGCCGAAGCAGGCGGCACAGGCGATCAAGAAGATCGCCGAGCTCGACTGGCATCCGGTTCACATCCTCGACATCAACTCCGTATCGGTCGGCGCGGTGATGAAGCCGGCGGGGCTCGAAGCTTCCAAGGGCGTGATCAGCGTGAATTACGGCAAGGATCCGCTCGATCCGACCTGGAAGGACGATCCAGGCATGAAGAAGTATTTCGAGTTCATGGCAAAGTACTATCCCGAAGGCGACAAGGACTCGCTCTTCAACGCCTATGGCTACTCGACGTCTCAATTGATGGTCTACGTGCTGCAGAAGTGCGGCGACGACCTGACGCGTGAGAACGTCATGAAGCAGGCGACCAGCCTGAAGGACGTCAAGCTCGACCTGGCGCTGCCAGGCATTGTCGCCAACACGTCTCCGACCGACTATCGCGTCAACAAGCAGCTTCAGATGATGAAGTTCAACGGCGAGCGTTGGGAACTGTTCGGCCCGATCCTGGAGGATGCAGGCCCGGCGGGTTAGTCCGTTAGGCTAGAGCGTACGCGCTCTCGCTCCCTCCCCCTTTGGGGGGGAGGGTTGGCGAGGGGGATGCCACACGGGCGGTCTATCCGTTGCGTGAAACTCCCTCTCCGCTTTGTTGCTGGCAGTTCGGATTCAAAGCGCTGATCTGGCCTGGGGCTGCCCCCCTCCCTAGCCCTCCCCCGCAAGGGGGAGGGAACGCAGCGGAGATTGAGGACTGACTTCATTCCGACGTCGAACAGTCCCCTCGCCTACTCCGGCACCTCGCCAAAATTCTTTCCCACCGGCAGCACCGCATGCCGGATCAACCGTGAGTCCTCGACGGCCGCTTGCCGGTGTTTCACCGCTTCGCGATAGACGGGGTCGCGGATCATCTCGACGAAGGCGGCAACGCTTGGATATTCGGCGATGAAGCAATGATCCCAGCGTTCGGCCTCGGGGCCGATCAGCATGACCTCGAACTTGCCCTGCCAGACGATGCGGCCGCCGAGGCGCGTGAACACCGGGCCGCTGTCGCGACCATAGGCCGCATAGGCCTCGGCGCCAGACATTTTCCGGCCGTCCGGATAAGCCGCCTCCTTGCGCAGGCGGACCAGGTTGAGCATGTGGATCGGGCCCGGGCGGTCGTTCTCCCGGAATTGCGCGAAAATCTCCTTGGTCGGATCGATATGGCCCATGAGCGTTCCCTTTCGTTGATGTCTCGATCCTAGCTTTGCCGCTTCCCTCGCGGAACCACCAGCACGCGCCCGCCGCACCTCCTAATCGCGCGTTAAGCTTTGCGTAACCGGGCCTTAAACAGCCACGGTTAGCGTGTGGTGGGGTGGGCTGACCGGGCGTTTTGTGGATGGCGTGGGCAAAGAAAAAAGGCGGGCGCAAGGAGCCGCTGTTTGGCTTGCCCGCAGCGTTGGCCGATTTGCGCCTGACCGCGGCCGATCGAATCCCCAATGCCGCCGACGACAAGCCGAAGAAGGTCAAGGCCAAGCAAAAAAGCGACGACGCCGATGACGAGCCGCCGCGGGAAAGGAAAGCGCCCGTGAGCCGCAGCGGCGCAAAGCGAAGGTCGAAGTCGAAGTCCAGCTTTGGCATTGGCCGTCTGTTCTATTGGGGCGCGGTGCTCGGCCTGTGGGGCGTGATCGCCGTGATCGGCGTCGTGATCTGGGTCGGCGCCCATTTGCCGCCGATTCAATCGCTGGAAATTCCCAAGCGCCCGCCGACGATCCAGATCGTCGGCATGGACGGCAGCGTGCTGGCGCAACGCGGCGAGATGGCCGGCGCCAATGTGGCGCTGAAGGATCTGCCGCCGTATTTGCCGAAGGCCTTCATCGCCATCGAGGACCGCCGCTTCTATTCGCATTTCGGCATCGACCCGGTCGGCATCCTGCGCGCTCTGGTCACCAACGTTCTCCATCGCGGTGTCTCGCAGGGCGGCTCGACGCTGACGCAGCAACTCGCCAAGAACCTGTTCCTGACGCAGGAGCGCACCATGCAGCGCAAGCTGCAGGAGGCCGAGCTTGCGATCTGGCTGGAGCGCAAGCACTCCAAGAACGAGATTCTGGAACTCTACCTCAACCGCGTCTATTTCGGCTCCGGCGCCTATGGCGTGGAAGCTGCCGCGCAAAAATATTTCGGCAAGTCGGCCAGGAACGTGAGCATCGCGGAGGCCGCGATGCTGGCGGGCCTCGTCAAATCGCCCTCGCGCCTTGCACCCAACCGCAATCCCGAAGGCGCCGAGCAGCGCGCGCAGGTCGTGCTCGCCGCGATGGCGGACGCCAAATTCATCACCGAAGCCCAGGCGCAGGCCTCGATCGGCCATCCCTCCTACAACGTGAAGCCCGCCGGCGCCGGTACCGTTAACTACGTCGCCGACTGGATCGGCGAAGTGCTGGATGATCTCGTCGGCCAGATCGACCAGAGCATCACGGTCGAGACCACGATCGATCCAAAGCTCCAGAGCGTGGCGGAGGCCGCCATCATCGACGAACTCGCGGCGAAAAGCGTGAAGTTCAACGTCAGCCAGGGCGCGCTGGTGGCGATGACGCCGGACGGCGCCGTGCGCGCCTTGGTCGGCGGGCGGAACTATTCGGAGAGCCAGTACAACCGCGCGGTAACCGCCAAACGCCAGCCAGGCTCCTCGTTCAAGCCGTTCGTCTATCTGACCGCGCTCGAGCAGGGGCTGACGCCCGACACCATTCGCCAGGACGCGCCGATCGAGGTCAAGGGCTGGAAGCCCGAGAACTACACACATGAGTATTTCGGCGCGGTGACGCTGACGCAGGCGCTCGCGATGTCGCTCAACACCGTCGCAATCCGCCTCGGCCTCGAAGTCGGGCCGAAGAACGTGGTACGCACCGCGCACCGGCTCGGCATCTCCTCGAAGCTCGAGCCCAACGCCTCAATCGCGCTCGGTACCTCCGAAGTCTCGGTCGTCGAGCTGGTCGGCGCCTATGCGCCGTTCGCCAATGGCGGCCTCGCGCTGTCGCCGCATGTGGTGACGAAGATCAAGACGATAGAAGGCGGCAAGCTGCTCTACATGCGCCAGCCCGACGAGCGCAACCAGGTGATCGAGCCGCGCTATGTGGCGATGATGAACACGATGATGCGCGAAACGCTGATCTCCGGCACCGCCAAGAAGGCGGAGATCCCGGGCTGGATGGCCGCCGGCAAGACCGGCACCAGCCAGGATTACCGCGACGCCTGGTTCATCGGCTACACCGCCAACCTCGTCACCGGCGTCTGGCTCGGCAATGACGACAACTCGCCGACCAAGAAGGCGACCGGCGGCGGCCTGCCGGTGGAGGTCTGGTCCCGCTTCATGCGCACCGCGCACGAAGGCGTGCCGGTCGTAGCCTTACCGAATTCGCAAGTCGGCTGGGGCCTGTCGAACCTCGCGCAGGCAGCCTCGCAGGTCTCCGCGCCGACGCCACCCGCTCCCGTCAACAACGGCAGCACTCGCCCGCCCCCGACGCGCGCCAATGTCCGACCGGAGCCGGCCGCGGGGCTCGACGGCTGGCTGATGGACCGGTTGTTTGGCGGGAACAGGTAGCGGCGGGATCGCGACCTGAGACTCCTCCAACAAGAACGTCGAAAACAACCCCATGCAAAGTAGCCGGCGATTTCCGGCATGACGTGCGGTGGATTGTACGAAACCACTGATACAGCGGGGCAAATCAAGAGCACGGCGCAATCAGCGCGGCGTGGGGCGGGAATCGCGCGAAACACGCTGATGCCGCCTCATTCTCCGCTGTCATTCCCCGCGAAAGCGGGGAATCCAGTACGCCGCAGCTTCTCCGTATTACGTCCCGGCCTCTGGGATACTGGATCGCCCGCTTTCGCGGGCGATGACAGCTTCGAATACAGCAGACGGCTTACAATGTGGCTGGTAGCGAGAGACTTAATCCTCGATCCCGTACCGATGCAGATCGTTGCCGTGCGTGTCGAGCCACTTTTTGGCGCGCTCCACCGACGGGCAGATCTTTGCGCACACGCGCCAGAACCGCGGCGAGTGGTTCATCTCGACGAGATGGGCGACCTCGTGGGCTGCAAGATAGTCCAGCACGTAAGGCGGCGCGAGGATCAGGCGCCACGAGAACGACAGCGAGCCGGCAGAGGTGCAGGAGCCCCAGCGGCTCGATTGATCGCGGATCGACAGTCGCCTGACGCGAACGCCGAGCTCGGCGGCATAGGCTTCCGCCGCCCGCTGCAAATCGTGGCGCGCCTCGCGCTTGAGGAAGTCATGAACACGGCGATCGACGTGATCGACGCCGCCTGCAACGCAGATGATGCGCTCGCCGCTATCGCGCGTCTCGGTCCACACCGTGCCGCGCACGCCGGCGCGATGCACGATCCGGTGCGGCAAGCCCCGAAGCGGTATCGCGGTGCCCGCCTGGAACGGCGCGGCCTTCGGCAAGCGGCCAAGGCGCGCGGCAATCCATGGGCCGTGACGCTGCGCGAAGTCTTTTGCCTCCGCGAGCGTGCCACGCGGCGGCATGGTGAGGATCGCCTCGCGATCGCTCGGATGAATTCGAAGCGTATAGCGCCGCGCGCGACGGTGCCGGCGCAGCCTTATCGCGAAGAATTGCGACCCGTGGTGGATCACAAAGGTCTTGGGTTCGTGGGGCCGCCGATAAAGGAGCGCGCGAGTGGCCATGTCTGTCAGTCCGGGGAGCAGGAGATCGCCCGGATTCTGCCATAACCGCCGCCACGGAAAGCGCTCGGCGCAAAAACAAATCATTTGCCCAATATACAGGGGTTGGCAGCCCGGGAGGCCCTACAGACTGGGGTTGGAACCCGATTTTTTCGCCCCCGCCGGACGCATGCTGGGGCCCCAAAATCTGAGGCCGCACTCACTCCTAGAAAACTACCTAAATACCGCGAATCTGGCGGGAACCCGGGCCCGTCGGAAGGCCCTGGCAGACGCGGGAAACCCGAAAAAGCGGCCTATTCGGCCGCCAGCGCCAGTGAAGCCTTCGGATTCGCCGCCGAAATCATGAAATCGTGGATACGCGGAACGATTTCCGACTTGAAGCGCGAGCCATTGAACACGCCGTAATGTCCAACGCCCTTCTGCACGTAATGCACGCGGCGATTTTCGGGGATCGAGCTGCACAAACCATGTGTCGCTTCGGTCTGACCGAGACCCGAGATGTCGTCGTTCTCGCCTTCCACCGTCATCAACGCGACGCGCGTGATCTTGGTGGGATCAACCCGTATGCCGCGGTGGGTCATCTCCCCCTTCGGCAGCGCGTGCTTGACGAACACGGTGTCGACCGTCTGCAGGTAATACTCCGCGGTCAGGTCCATCACCGCGAGATATTCGTCGTAGAAGTCGCGGTGCTTGTCGACGAGATCGCCGTCGCCCTTCACCAGATTGGCAAACAGCTGCTTGTGCGCATCCATGTGCCGGTCGAGATTCATGCTGATGAAGCCGTTGAGCTGCAAGAAGCCCGGATAGACGTCGCGCATCATGCCCGGATGCGGGAACGGCACCTTGGTGATGACGTGATTGCGGAACCAGTCGATGCCGCGTTCCTCGGCAACCTTGTTCACCGCCGTCGGATTGCGGCGGGTGTCGATCGGGCCGCCCATCAGCGTCATCGAGGTCGGCACGAACGGGTCGCGCCGCGCTTCCATGATAGAGACGGCGGCGACGACAGGCACGGAGGGCTGGCACACCGCCATCACGTGGGTGTTGCCGCCGAGCACATGCAGCATCTCAATGACGTAGTCGATGTAGTCGTCGAGATCGAAGCGGCCTTCGCTCAATGGGACCATGCGAGCGTCGGCCCAATCGGTGATGTAGACCTCATGCGCGGGCAGCAGGGCCTCGACTGTGCCTCGAAGCAGCGTTGCGTAGTGGCCGGACATCGGCGCCACGATCAGCACGCGCGGCTGCGGGCTGCGCAGCGGACGGGTAAACTTGCGGTCGAAATAAAGCAGCCGGCAAAACGGCTTTTCCCAGACTGGCCGGACCTCGACGGGAACGCGGATGCCGTTGACCTCGGTGTCGTCGATGCCCCATTCCGGCTTGCCGTAGCGGCGCGTCGTGCGCTCGAATAATTCGCAGGCCGCGGCCAGCGACTTGCCCAGGTCGGTGTGCGACCACGGATTCAGGGGATTCTGAAACAAGATCTTGGTGGCGTCGGTGACCGCGCGCGCCGGATTGAGAGAGGCCTGCGCCATCTCGTACATCCAGTACATCGGCGTCGTCAGAACCGGACTGCCTTCGGCCACCAGGGGCGGTGCGCCGCCAAACTCACCAATAGGCATATCGTATATCCTCTCGCATCGCAGCATACTGCCGAATGCGTAATATTGCGTCAATGCATGGTTCCGTACATGTACGGGCTCTGAGTAGCAAAAACGAGCCTGAATCCACGGGAAAGTGAATCTACTCGCCGCTGGACAGCAGCGAGCCGTGCTTCTTGGCGCTGCGCAAAAGGGCAAGGAATGCCCCGAAAGATGCAGCCAGGAGGCCGGCATTGATGGCAAGCGCATCGAGCATCAGGTCGGCGCGGAAACTGTGCTCGATCAGCAGCGCCCGCATTCCCTCGAACACGTAGGTCGGCGGCAGCGTCCAGGCGACGACTTGCAGCCAGGGCGGCAGCACGCTCACGGGATAGTAGATGCAGGCGAGCGGCATGATCGCGAACATCAGCGTCCAGACGATGCTTTCGGCTCCAAGCCCGTTCCGCAACACCAGGCCGGAGACGAAGATGCCGACAGACCAGCTCGTGAAGATCAGATTGCAGAAGAACGCGATCAGCGGCAGGCCGAGGCTGTAGACGTTGAAGTGAAACAGAAACAGCGCAAGCAGCGTCATCGGGATGACGCCGATCGCGAGCCGGATCAGGCTCATGACCATGAGCGCGAGCAGGAACTCGATCGGCTTGAGCGGGCTCATCATGAGATTGCCGAGGTTGCGCGCCCACATCTCTTCCAGGAACGAGATCGAGAAGCCGAGCTGGCCCCGGAACAGGATGTCCCAGAGAATGACGGCGCCGATCAGCGTGCCTCCGGCCCGCGCGAAGAAATTGGCGTTTTGCGCGATATAGAGCTGGATGAAGCCCCAGGTGATGACCTGCAGCGCCGGCCAGTAGAGCAGCTCCAGAAGCCGCGGCCAGGACGACATCAACAGGTACCAGTAGCGCAGGATCATCGCATTGATGCGATGCATCGCCAGGCCGCGATGGAGCGCAAATTCCCTCATTGCTGCGATCCGTAGCCCGGATGAGCGAAGCGATATCCGGGACTTTGCTTGCGGCGTTCCCGGGTATCGCTGCGCTCACCCGGGCTACGGCTGAAGCATAGGGGCTCGCTCATCGCGCCGCCTCCCGCGCCGCTCCGTTGCTGCGGCCGCGCGCGACGTCCAGAAACACCTCTTCCAGCGTGGCACGGTTGTAGCGAGCCATGATGGCGTCGGGCGTGTCGTCGTCCTCGATGCGGCCGCGCTTCATGATGATGACACGGTCGCAGAGCCGCTCGACCTCGAGCATGTTGTGCGAGGCGAGCAGGATGGTCGCATTGCGCGCTTTCCGGTAGGCCTCGAGATGCGCCCGCACCCAGTCGGCGGTGTCAGGGTCGAGCGAGGCCGTCGGCTCGTCCAGCAGCAGCAGCTCGGGCTCGTTGATCAGCGCCTTCGCAAGCGCAACGCGGGTCTTCTGCCCGGCCGAGAGCTTGCCGTTGGCCCGGTCGAGGAATTCGTTGAGATCGAGATCGTCGGCAAGCTGCGCGATGCGACCGGACAGATCCTTCACCGCATAGAGCTTGCCGAAAATCGTCAGATTCTGCCGCACCGTGAGCCGCATCGGCATGTCGACATAGGGGCTTTCGAAATTCATCCGGCCGAGCACATCGGCGCTCTCCTCGGGCATCCGATGCCCGAGCACCCGCACGCGGCCGGAGGTCGGCAGCACGAGGCCCATGATCATCGCGATTGTCGTGGTCTTGCCGGCGCCGTTGCCGCCGAGCAGACCCGTAATGCTGCCGCGCGGAAGCGTAAAGGAAATGTCGTCGACCGCGCGGGTCTGCTTGTAGACCTTGACGAGATGGTCGACCTCGATCGCCGCCGACGGGGTGCGCTCCGCGACAGTCAGCCGGCTTGAAGCCTTGTCATTCTCCGTCATGCTGGGCGTTCTTCTGCTATTGCGGCGGCCAGCGCAAGACTTGTAACCAGACGGATTGTATGAGCCACCCGCGTTTGCGACCCGAGAAGGCAGTGCCCAATTGGCCGATATGACTGAAATTGCCGCTTCCGAGTTTCGCCATTCGCGGCGACATATCCGCCTGGATACGATCCTGCGGCTGCGCTGGCTCGCAGTGCTGGGCCAGCTCGCCGCCATCTTCGTCGTGGCGCAGGGGCTGGAATTCAACGTCCCGATCATTCCCTGTATCACCATCATCGGGCTGTCGGCGGCGCTCAACCTCGCTCTGCAAATGGCGGTCAATCCGATGCAGCGGCTGGAGGGTGCCCACGCGGCCGCGCTGCTGGCGTTGAACATCGTGGAACTGGCCGGCCTGCTGTTCTTCACCGGCGGTTTGGAGAACCCGTTCTCATTCCTGTTCCTGGCCCCGGTCCTGATCTCCGCGACCGCGCTGCCGGCCCGGCTCACCTTCGGCCTCGGCCTGCTGGCGGTCGCCTGCGCCTCGATCCTGGTCTTCTTTCATCTGCCGCTGCCCTGGGACACCGACGATCCCCTGGTGCTGCCGCCGATCTATCTGGTCGGCGTCTGGCTTTCGATCGTGCTCGCGATCGGCGTCACCAGCCTCTACTCCTTCCAGGTGACGGAAGAGGCGCGCAAGCTCGCAGACGCGCTCGCCGCAACCGAGCTGGTGCTGACGCGCGAGCAGCATCTGACCCAGCTCGACGGACTTGCGGCCGCCGCCGCGCATGAGCTCGGCACGCCACTGGCGACCATCTTCCTGATCTCGCGCGAACTGGAGAAGACGGTGAAGGACGCCAGCTTCGCCGCCGATCTGAAAACCCTGCGCGAGCAGACGCAGCGTTGCCGCGACATCCTGAGCAAGATCACCCAGCTCTCCTCTACCGGTGCGCCGTTCGACCGCATGAAGCTGTCCGAGCTGATCGAGGAGGTCGTGGCACCGCACCGCGATTTCGGTGTCGCGATCAAGGTGCGGATCGCGGTGGCGGCCACGGTGGAACCGGTCGGCTCGCGCAATCCCGCGATCCTCTATGGCGTCGGCAATATCGTCGAAAATGCCGTCGATTTCGCCCACACGACCGTCGAGGTGAACGCCTGGTGGAACATCGACAACATCGAGATCGTGATCTCTGACGATGGTCCCGGCATTCCGCCCGACATCTTGAACCGGATCGGCGAACCCTATCTGTCGCGGCGGCGCTTGCAGGACGACAGCGGAGGCGAGCGTCGCGGCCTGGGGCTCGGGGTGTTCATCGCACGCACGCTCCTGGAGCGCACGGGCGCCAAAGTCTCGTTTACCAATCGGACGTTTCCCGAGCATGGCGCCGTGGTACAGATCGTATGGCCGCGCGAGCGTTTCGAGGGTACCGAGACGGCCGAAGAAACAATAGGATAGGGCCGCGACGTTGGGTCGCACTGTAGGTACGATCGACTTTCGGCGACCTTGGCAGCGCCCGATTGCAACGCCATATGTCAGGGCGCTGGAGAGAGGACAAAACCTTGAACGCCATCGCCGAACTGAATGAACAGGCCGACCGCTCGCTCTTGATCGTCGAGGACGACAAGCCGTTTCTGGAACGCCTGTCGCGCGCCATGGAGACGCGCGGCTTCACAGTGACCTCCTGCGATACCGTCTCGGATGGACTGGCTGAGATCGGCAAAGCCGCGCCAGCGTTCGCGGTGGTCGACTTGCGGCTCGGCGACGGCAACGGCCTCGACGTGGTCTCGGCGCTGAAGAAGAAGCGCCCCGACGCGCGCGCCATCGTGCTCACCGGCTATGGCAACATCGCCACTGCGGTGACCGCGGTGAAGATGGGCGCGATCGATTATCTCTCCAAGCCCGCTGACGCCGACGATGTCGTAGCGGCCCTGCTGTCGACCGGCACCGAAAAGTCCGAGCTGCCGGCGAACCCGATGTCGGCCGACCGTGTGCGCTGGGAGCACATCCAGCGCATCTACGAGATGTGCAACCGCAACGTCTCGGAAACCGCGCGCCGCCTCAACATGCATCGCCGCACCTTGCAGCGCATTCTGGCCAAGCGCGCGCCAAGGTAGCTCCGCATATCGTAGGGTGGGTAAAGGCGCGGAGCGCCGTGCCCACCTCTTCTGCTTCATATTCGGCGGTTTAAGTGGTGGGCACGCTTCGCTTTGCCCACCCTACAAGACTACAAATCGCTGCCCGCTACTCCCAAAACTCTTGGACCATCCAGCATTGAAGCAGAAGAGGTGGGCACGGCACTAGGCGCCTTTGCCCACCCTACGAAGTCGCCGCTACTCCCAAAACTCCGCATGGCCCTGCGGATCGACCAGACGGTTGATCCTGAACGCGGCGGCCATCGCAAAACGCACCGTCATCTGCTTGCGCGTCGGGGCCGGCAACTTGTGTTCAGGCGCCTCGCAGTGGAGATGCGCGCCATAGGCGTCTGCGATGATCAGGCCGGTGTCTTGCGGAAAGATCTCGCAAGGCAGATCCTGCATGAAGGCGAAGAACAGCCGGTCGCAATGGGCGCGGTATTCATGCCACTTCTGGTCGCTGCGCAGATCCTCGACCGATGACTTGATCTCGACGATCCAGATCTCGCCGCGCTCGTTCAGCGCGACGAGATCGGCACGACGGCCCGACGGCAGCGGCAGTTCGCTGATGCAGCAGAAGCCAAGCGATCGCAACAGCCGCGCCGTGCCGCGCGCGACCGCGAGCGCGGTCTCGGACTGGCGGCCGTCAGGCGGCGGCATGAGAGCGATGTGGCGGGCGGCGTTGTCCATGGGATGAGTTTAGCCGATTCCAGTTGCTGGGCACACTGTACGATGGAGGCCCATTTTTTCATTCGTCATTCCGGGGCGCGCGCAGCGCGAGCCCGGGACGACGGCGAGTGTGAGGCGGGAACCTTGCCTTCCACCCGCACTTATCACGCAGCCACTCATCGCCGTGCGGACCAACGAGGCTGCCCCGACATGATTGACGACCTCTGGTACAAGAACGGCGTCATCTACTGCCTGTCTGTTGCCACCTACATGGATGCCAACGGCGACGGCGTCGGCGATTTCAAGGGGCTGTTGCGGCGGCTCGATTATCTGGACGGCCTCGGCATCACGGCGATCTGGCTGATGCCGTTTCAGCCATCGCCCGGCCGCGATGATGGCTACGACATATCAGACTATTACGGTGTCGACCCACGCTACGGCACGCTCGGCGACTTCGTCGAGTTCGCCCATGGCTGCAAGCAGCGCGGCATCCGCGTCATCATCGACCTCGTCGTCAACCACACCTCGGACCAGCATCCGTGGTTCAAGGACGCGCGCAGCTCGAAGGACTCGCGTTATCGCGACTGGTATGTGTGGTCCGACAAAAAGCCTGCGAACTCAACCAAGGGCGTCGTGTTTCCGGGCGTGCAGAAATCGACCTGGACGCGCGACAGGGAAGCAGGCGCCTGGTACTTCCACCGCTTCTACGACTTCCAGCCCGACCTCAACACCTCGAACCCGCATGTGCAGGCGGAGCTTCTGAAGATCATGGGCTTCTGGATCCAGCTCGGCGTCTCCGGCTTCCGGATGGATGCCGTGCCATTCGTGATCGCCACCAAGGGGGCGAAGGTCAAGGCGCCGACGGAGCAGTACGACATGCTGCGCTCGTTCCGCGAATTCCTGCAATGGCGCGAGGGCGACGCGATCATCCTTGCGGAAGCCAATGTGCTGCCCAGGACAGACATGGAGTATTTCGGCGGTGACGGCGACCGCATGCACATGATGTTCAACTTCCACGTCAACCAGCACATGTTCTATGCGCTGGCCTCGGGCGACTCGCGCGCGCTCGCCAAGGCGCTGAAGGCGACCAAGCCGCGGCCGGCCTCCGCGCAATGGGGCATGTTTCTGCGCAACCATGACGAGCTCGATCTCGGACGCCTGACGAAGGCCCAGCGCGACGCCGTGTTCAGATGCTTCGGGCCGGACAAGGATATGCAGCTCTACGATCGCGGCATCCGCCGGCGGCTTGCGCCGATGCTCGGCGGCGACCGCCGCCGGCTCGAGCTTGCCTACAGCCTGATGTGCACGCTGCCGGGGACGCCGGTGATCCGCTATGGCGACGAGATCGCGATGGGCGACGACCTGTCGCTGCCCGAACGCTCCTGCGCGCGCACGCCGATGCAATGGTCGACCGAGCCGCATGCCGGCTTCACCGACGGCAACAGCCCCGTCTTGCCGGTCATCGACAAGGGACCGTATGGCTTCGGGCACGTCAACGTCGCCAAGCAACGGCGCGATCCGAACTCGATGTTGAACTGGACCGAGCGAATCATCCGCATGCGCAAGGAGGTGCCGGAGGTCGGCTGGGGCGACTTCGAGGTCATCGCCGTGCACGACCCCGCCGTCTTCATCATCCGCTATGATTGGCGCAACAATTCGGTGCTGTTCGTGCACAATCTCGATGAGAAGCCACGCGAGATCGCGTTCTCGGCCAAGCTGCCCGAGGGCCATGGCGGGCTGCTGATCAATCTTCTGGCGGAAGACCACAGCCGCGCCGACAAGCGCGGCCAACACCACGTCGTGCTCGAGCCTTACGGCTATCGCTGGTACCGCGTCGGTGGGCTCGATTATCTCTTGAAGCGCAGCGATATCGACACCAGGGCGATGCGGAAGAATGCGCGTGGACGCTAACGCGCTCCGTCATCGCCCCGGCACGATCACCATGCCTTCGTTGCCGCGCAGGTCGAGCACGCCCTCGAGCTCTTCGCCCTCGCGGTCGAGGAAGGTCGAAAGCAGGATCTCGCTGCCGAAGGGAGCCGCGCTGGTGGTGACGGCGACGGGGTCCGGGCCGAGATTGAGCACGACGACCAGCGCTTGGTCGCCGGCCTGCCGGCGATAGATCAAAAGGTCGCCTTGCGCAGCGATCGGATGATAGTCGCCCGCGACCAGCGGCGGATGCGCCTTCCGCAAGGCGATCAGGCGCTTGTAGAGATTGAGGATCGAGAATTTGCCGGCCTCGAGATTGACCACGTTCTCATGAACGTAGATCTCCGGCAGCGGCAGCCACGGCGGAACCTCCGAGAAGCCGCCAAAACTCGAGGAATCCCATTGCATCGGGGTACGGCAGCCGTCGCGGCCGACGCCGATGCCGGGCACGTTCTTTTCGAAGGGATCGCGGACATCCTCGGGCGCGATCGCGACCTGGTTCATTCCGATCTCGTCGCCGTAATACAGCGTCGGCGTACCGCGCAGCGTCAGCAGCAGCATGGCAGCGACCCGCGCCTGCTCCGGCCCGACGCGGCTCGCGACGCGCGGCCGGTCGTGATTGCCGAGTACCCAGTTCGGCCATGCGCCCTTCGGCAGCGCCTTCTCATAGTCCTCGATGATCTTCTCGATCGAGCGTGCGCTCCAGAAGGTCGAGAGCAGCGCAAAGTTGAACGGCATCTGCGCGCCGGTAAGATCGTTGCCGTAATAGGCCATCAGGCGATGCAGCGGCAGATAGATCTCGCCGATCAAGACGCGCGCGCCAAAGGCATCCGTGACGCGCCGCATCTCGGCGATGACGTCATGCACCTCGGGCTGGTCGGTCGAATATTGCGTGAGGATTTTTTCATTCGGCGGCCGGCCCTCGACATAGTACGGGTTCGGCGGGTTATCGCGGAAGTCGGCGTCCTTGATCAGGTGCCAGATGACGTCGACGCGAAATCCATCGACGCCCTTCTCCAGCCAGAACCGCATCACGCCATACATCGCCTCGCGGACATCTGGGTTGCGCCAGTTGAGGTCCGGCTGCTGGGCGAGGAATGCGTGGTAGTAATATTGACCGGTCGCCTCGTCATATTGCCAAGCGCTGCCGCCGAACTCGGACAGCCAGTTGTTCGGCGGCCCGCCATCGGGTCCGCCATCGCGCCAGATGAACCAGTCGCGCTTGGGGTTGTCGCGCGAGGAGCGGCTCGCAATGAACCAGGGATGCTGATCGGAGGTGTGGTTCGGCACGAGATCGAGGATCAGCTTCAACCCGTTCTCATGCGTGGCCTCGAGCAGCGCATCGAAATCCTCCATGGTGCCGAACAGGGGATCGATGCCGGTGTAGTCGGAGATATCGTAGCCGAAATCGGCCATCGGCGACCGGAAGACCGGCGACAGCCAGATGGCATCGACGCCGAGCGATTTCACGTAAGCCAGGCGCCGGAGGATACCGGCGAGATCGCCGACCCCGTCGCCATCGGTGTCCTGAAAGGAGCGCGGGTAGATCTGATAGAAGATGCTGTCGCGCCACCAGTACTCGTCGCCCTTAGCCATGCTGGAATCGCCGCTCCAAAATCTGCCTCGCGCCAAGCAACGCGCTGGCAACGCCGGAGTTCAGACCAGCAGGCCTTTGAGACCGCCGTGTGACCGCGCGAGCGCCTGTTCCCGCATCCCTAGGAAACGAATCTTTTGCTTGGCGGGCCGCCAAAAATCGGCAATGTGAGGCCATGACCGAGCAAACTGAACAATCCCAGGCGGCGAAAGCGGGTGCAATCATCGTTCCGGTGACGCTGTTCGAGCAGAACTGCACCATCATCTGGGACGAACCCAGCAAGAAGGCTGTGGTGATCGATCCCGGCGGGGACGTTGCCAAGATCCTGGACGCGATCAGCCAGACCGGCGTGACCGTGGAGAAGATCTGGCTGACGCACGGCCATATCGATCACGTCGGCGGTGCCGCCGATCTGCGTGACGCCCTGAAAGTGCCGATCGAAGGGCCGCACATCGCCGACAAGTTCCTGCTCGACAATGTGGTCGAGAGCGGCGCGCGCTTCGGCATGACCGGCGTGCGCAATTTCGCACCGGACCGCTGGCTGGAGGAAGGCGACACCGTCTCGATCGGCGATCTCTCCTTCGAGATCCTGCACTGCCCCGGCCACTCGCCCGGCAGCGTCGTCTTCTTCAACAAGGAGCTGCGCTTTGCCCATGTCGGCGACGTCCTGTTCGCAGGTTCAGTCGGCCGCACCGACCTGCCCGGCGGCAGTCACGCGACGCTGATCAACTCGATCAAGACGAAGCTTTTGCCGCTCGGCGACGACGTCGGCTTCATCTGCGGCCATGGCGCGGGCTCGCGCATCGGCCATGAGCGGATGACCAACCCCTTTATCACCGGCGAGATGTAGCTCAGACTGCCCTACTCGGCTGCGTCTGCGAGCGCCGCCGGCTCGTTCAAATGCCGCTCGCCCCAATCGCGGATCGCCGATATCACGGGCACGAAGCTCTTGCCCTTGCGGGTGAGGCGGTATTCGACCTTCGGCGGCACCACGCCAAAATCCCGGCGATCGATCAGCCCGCTCTCGGTGAGCGCCTTCAATTCGCGGCTGAGCACGCGCGGGGTGATCTCGGCGCTGCCAGCGGCACCTCGAAGCAGGCCGCTCCTGATCTCGCCATAGCGGCGCGGCCCGTCCTTCAGGTCCCAGACGATCCTGAGCTTGTACTTGCCTGCGATCATCTTCTGGAAGGCTGCGACCGGGCAGCTCCGCAGGGCCGATCTCGCTTTCGCCATCTCGTCACCTCTCTGCGCTCGGAAGAGGATAGGACGGACCCCAAAAAAGTCCATACTATCAATTTTGTCCATACTTGCAGGACTGCCCCCAAGGCGCAGATGATGACGCACATGACGAAGGGAGCGTCACATGAAGCACTTCATGATCAAGTACCAGTTCAAGAACGGCACGACGGAGGCCTGGCACCAGGAGATCGGCCGCTTCATCAAGGCGATCGACGCGGATCCGGAGCTGAAGGGACGGATCGGCTATCGATGCATGAAGAACCGCGACGACAACAGCTATTTCCATCTTGCCAGCGTCACCGACGATGCCGCACAGAAGACGCTGCAATCGCGCGACTTCTTCAGGCACTATACCGAGATGACGCGAAAGGTCGCCGGCGGCGAGGTGACGGTGACGCCGATCGAGCTGATCGATCAGACGGCGTAGGATTGACGCTGTAGCGCCGCCACGAACTCAGGCGTCGTCCCGGATCTGCGCTTGTCCGGGACGACGAGTTGAAATTGCCGCTACTTCATCAGGCCCGCGGCCGTCAGCGCGCGGGTGATGACGGCGCTGATGTCGAAGCCTCGCTTGGCCTTCTTGCTGGGCTTGGCCTTGAGCTTGGCATTCGTTGGCGGCTCGGCGACGGCGGCGCGGATCGACCTCGCAAGATGCGGCGCGGGCGACAGGGCCGGCGCCGGCTTCGCCACCGCGGTCGGCTTCTTCTCCGGCGCGGGGCTGCGGATCCAGTCGGTCAGGCCGAAGAATTTTGCGATGTGGTACGACGAGGAGATGCCGGCCTCGATCAGGAAGGCGCCCTCGATGCCGTAGCGATGATCGTTGTCGGCGATGCCGAGCGGCGTACCGTGCGCCATGTCGGTGATAGCGAAGGATTCGACGATGGTCTCGCCGTCCGCATTCCACCAGGCCTGGCGCGGGTAGCCGTCGACGACGGTCTCCGCCATCGGTGTCAGCGGCAGATCATGCAGGTCGAGCCACTGCTTGACGATCTCATCTGCATTGCCGGGATTGACGGTGCGGTCGGCGCTGCCGTGCCAGACCGAAATCTTCGGCCAGGGGCCGCGATGATCGGACGCCTTGCGCACGAGGTCGCCGAGCTCGCGCGCAGGACGCTCGGGCGAATGAAACATGCCGTCGAGCGCCTGACGCAGATTCGATGCCACGCCGTAAGGCAGCCCCGCAATGACCGCGCCGGCTGCGAAAACCTCCGGATAGGTCGCAAGCATCACCGAGGTCATGCCGCCGCCGGCGGAGAGACCGGTGATGAAGATGCGCCGCGCATCGATGCCATGCGTCGTGGCCATATGCGCGATCATCTCGCGGATCGAGCACGCCTCGCCGCGCTCGCGCGTCGTGTCCTCCGGATTGAACCAGTTGAAACAGGTGTTGGCGTTGTTGGCGAGCTGCTGCTCCGGCATCAGCAGCGCGAAGCCGTAATGCTTTGCAAGCGTCGACCATCCCGCGCCGAGATCGTAACCAGCCGCGGACTGGCCGCAACCATGCAGCACGACGACGAGCGCGCGGACCTGCTGCAATTGCGCCGGCACGTAGGCGAACATGCGCAGGTTTCCGGGATTAGAGCCGAGTCCGGTGATCTCCGTCAGCGGACTGTGCTGGCCCACGCCGCGCAAGTTTTCGGCAAAGCGCAGACCGTCCAGCTTTGGCAGACGTCTTAAGAGATCGATATTCCTGGTTAACGACACCGACAGCTCCTGATGGGGCAACTTCCAACGTCACCCCAAAACAGATAGTTGCTGCGGCGCAAAATAAAAAGTGTGTGTGCCGTTCAGTCACCCGGGAATCCACGGGGATTCCCCGAAATGCCTCAACTTCGAGCATGTACGCGACGCATCCATGTCAGAAATGCGACGCAGACAGTGATTAACGTCGCAAACGAGGCGAGTGCAACGAAGAATGCTGCACGTGATGACTGCGTTGATTCGACCGCGAAATAGAGCGCACCGATTGCGGCGACACCAGCTGCATTACCGATCTGTATGGTTGTGCCGTACATGCCGGATGCCGAGCCTGCCGCGACAGGCTTCACCGTCGAGAGCACCGCGCCCGAGAGCGGCGCCATCACGAGGCCCTGGCCATAGCCGAAGATGATCATGGTGAGCGCAAGCATGACCGGCGTCGGCGCATCGACGGAGAAGGCAAGAAGCGCGAGCGCCGCGAGACCCGCGATCTGAAGCGCGCAGCCCTCGATCAGCACCTTGGTGCCGCGATGCCGCGCCCGCACGCCGCTGTGGCGTGACGCCACGACGAAGGCGATCGCGAGCGGAATGAAAGCGCTGCCGGCCGCGAGCGGCGGGATCTTCAAGCCGTTTTGCATGAACAGCGTCATGATCAGGTAGAAGGACAGATTGGCGAGAAAGAAAAAGAACGCGGCGCCAAGTCCGCGCAGGAAAGCAGCGTCCGACAACAGCGTGAGATCGATCAGCGGCATGCCGCCACGCCGCGACACCGCATGCTCGAGGCGCAGGAAGGCCACGAGTATCGCGACACCGATGGCCATCACGCCCCAGAGCCACGCTGCCCAGCCGACATCATGGCCGAACAGCAGCGGTCCGATCAGGCACAACAGGCCCGCGAACAGAACAAAGCTGCCGGCGACATCGAGCCGCGTGCCAGCGCGGCGCGCGACCTGGGGCATGATGCGCAGCGCGGCCGTTATGATGATGAGGCCGAGCGGCACGTTGACGAAGAACACCGAGCGCCAGCCGGCATGCGCAAGGTCGACCGTCACGAGCAGGCCGCCGAGCAGAAAGCCGGCGGCACCGGCGAGCCCGAGCACGATGCCGTAGATGCCAAAGGCGCGGTTGCGCGTCTCGTCGGTGAATAGAAGATGCAGCGTCGCCAATACCTGCGGCACCATCAGTGCCGCAGTTGCACCTTGCGCCAGCCGCGCGATGATCAGCTCGGAAGCGGATTGCGCAAGCCCACACCACAGCGAGGTCAGCGTGAAGCCGGCGACACCGGCCAGGAAAACGTTCTTGGTGCCATGGATGTCGCCGAGCCGGCCGCCCGTGACCACCAGCGTCGCATAGGCGATCAGGTAGATCGCAATCACGGATTCGATTTGCGCCGGCGTCGCATGCAGGTCGACCGCGATGGTGGGGATCGCGACGTTGACCACGAAGGCGTCGACGCCGAACGTGAACTGCGCGGCCACAACGATCGCCAGCACCCACCAGCGGCGGACCGAATCCAGCTGCTTTGCGACGATCTGATGCATTGGCGCGGGCCTCTTTCGAACTTCTCCGCCGGCATGGTCTCAGACCGGATGCATCGCCGCGATTACCTCGGAGGTAGGATTTCGCACATGGCTGCATTCCGCTGCGCGGGAGACGGCGCGATTGCCTTCGCATGCGCGAGCACGTAGCCTTCCGGCCCTAACAAACAGAAAATTCAGCCGGAGAGAACGCCATGGCGCGCCTGAAGTTCGGAGCCTTCCTTGCCCCGCATCACCCGATTGGGGAACATCCGATGCTGCAGTTCCGGCGCGACCTCGACTTCGTCGAGCAGCTCGATGCGCTCGGCTATGACGAGTTCTGGTGCGGCGAGCATCATTCCTCCGGCTGGGAGATGATTGCATCGCCGGAGATGTTTTTGGCGGCGGCCGGCGAGCGCACCAAGCGCATCGGGCTCGGCACCGGCGTCGTCTCGCTGCCCTATCACCATCCGTTCAACGTCGCGCAGCGCATGGTGCAGCTCGACCACATGACCGGCGGACGTGCGATCTTCGGCTCCGGCCCCGGCGCGCTCGCCTCCGACGCGCATACGCTCGGCATCGACCCGATGACGCAGCGCGACCGCCAGGACGAGGCGATCGCGATCATCCGCCGTCTCTTCAACGGCGAGCGCGTCACCGCCAGGAGCGACTGGTTCACCATGAACGACGCCGCGCTCCAGCTCCTGCCGCTCCAGGAGGAGATGCCGTTCGTCGTGGCCTCGCAGATCTCGCCCTCCGGCATGACGCTCGCCGGCAAATACGGCATCGGCATCATCTCGCTAGGCTCGATGACGACGCAGGGATTAATGTCGCTGCGTCAGCAATGGGAATTCGCCGAGGATGCCGCGAAAAAGCACGGCACCAAGGTCAATCGCGCGGACTGGCGCGTGCTGCTGACCTGGCACATCGCCGAAACCCGCGAGCAGGCGCGCCGCGAGGCCGGCGCCGGGCTGATGCGCTGGCACAATGAATATAATGTCGGCACGCTGCAACGGCCGGGCCTGACCGCCTTCTCCTCGCCCGACGAGGCCGTGGACAAGACGGCCTTCGTCGACGGCGCGGCCTCGACCATCGGCACGCCCGATGATCTCGTCAAAACCATCAAGAACGTGATGGAGGTGTCCGGCGGCGTCGGCGCCGTCATCGGATTCGTGCACGACTGGGCCAATCCGGAAGCCACGCGCCGGAGCTGGGACATGGTCGCGCGCTACGTGGTGCCCGAGATCAACGGCTATGTCGACGGGCTTCGCAAGTCGCAAAAATTCGTGATCGAGAACCGCGCGATCTTCGAACGCGCGGGACAGGCGGTGATGGCCAAGATCATGGAGAACGAGAAGGCCGCCGAGGCCTTGAAGCAAACCGGCCTCGGCCGCGTCGCGATCCCCGCCGTCAATGCGCCGGATCTGCAGAAGGAGGCGGCAAAGCAGCGGGGATAGGTCCGCGCTGCAAGCCGGTTCGCGCCGACTCGAGGACACATCCTTTTGCCTGGGCTTGTGCTATGCTGCGCGTTCGGCCAACCGGAGCAACCGCATGTCGATGCAGAATGTGGCCTCGCCTGAGCTCGGCTTCGCGTCGCCCAAACGCAACCAGTTGAAGCATATCCCGGGCGACGAGGGTTGGCCGATTATCGGCAAGACATTCGAGGTGCTGGCCGATCCCAAGGGCAATGTCGAGGCGTGCGCCGCGAAATACGGTCTCGTCTATCGCACCCACACTTTTGGCCAGACCAACGTCATGCTGCTCGGACCCGAGGCCAACGAGTTCGTGCTGTTCGACCAGCAAAAGCTCTTCTCATCGACCCATGGCTGGAACCGCGTGCTTGAACTGCTGTTCCCGCGCGGCCTGATGCTGCTCGATTTCGAAGAGCACCGCCTGCACCGCAAGGCACTCTCGGTAGCCTTCAAATCCGGGCCGATGAAGTCCTATCTCACCGACCTCGACAAGGGCATCGCGGCGCGGATTGCGCAATGGAAGGCGAAGCGAGGGGTGATGCAGCTTTACCCGGCAATGAAGCAGCTTACGCTCGATCTCGCCGCGACGTCGTTTCTCGGCGCCGATATCGGACCGGAGGTCGAGGACATCAACCGGGCCTTTGCCGACATGGTGGCAGCCTCCGTCGCCCCGATCCGCCGACCGCTGCCGGGCACGCAGATGGCGCGCGGCGTGGCCGGGCGAAAGCGTGTCGTCGCCTATTTCCGCGAACAGATTCCGCTCCGCCGCGCCAAGGAAGGCGGCGAGGACCTGTTCTCGCAGCTCTGCCACGCCACGCACGAGAACGGCGCGCTGCTCTCCGAGCAGGACATCATCGACCATATGAGCTTCCTGATGATGGCTGCGCACGACACTTTGACCTCGTCGCTGACATCCTTCATCGGCGCGCTCGCGGCGTACCCCGATTGGCAGCAGAGGCTGCGCAGCGAGGTGTTTGCGCTCAGGCTGGCCGCCGACGCGCCCATCGGCTTTGATGATCTGGAAAAAATGCCGCTGTCGGAGATGGCGTTTAAGGAGACGCTACGGATCAGACCGCCAGTGCCGTCGATGCCGCGCCGTGCCATGCGCGATTTTACTTTCAAGGGGTATCCGATTCCCGCTGGCACCGCGGTCGGCGTCAATCCGCTCTACACGCACTATATGAAGGATGTCTGGCCGGAGCCGGATCAGTTCGATCCTTTTCGCTTCACCGAGGACGCGCAGCGCAACCGCCACCGCTTCGCCTGGATACCCTTTGGCGGCGGCGCGCATATGTGCCTCGGCCTGCACTTCGCCTACATGCAGGCGAAATGCTTTGCGCGGCACTTTTTGCAGAACCTCGAGGTATCGCTGGAGCCCGGCTACAAGCCGGACTGGCAGATGTGGCCGATCCCGAAGCCGCGAGACGGATTGCGGGTTGTGGTGAGACCGGTGTGAATTCGTAGGGTGGGCAAAGGCGCGGAGCGCCGTGCCCACCACTTCTCGCGGATGGATAATTGGTGGGCACGCTTCGCTTTGCCCACCCTATTAATTCCTTCGCTGTGTCTCGCTGCCTCGCCTTCCGGTATACGCCGCCTCGCGATCACAATTTTGGCACCTTCAGCGACAAAGACTCCCACTGGTCGCTCCAGCCTACCCGTGGGATGTTCCTGTTTTCGAATGATTTAAGGCCAATTGACCGGCACCGCGCCGCGTGGCCGTTCCAACGGCCAATAGTCCCGCCTGCCAATGCTGGGGCAAGCTATGCTTGCGCAGGTGGCCTTTGCATCGCCCTCATTTGCAGCCCGCCTTTCGCGTTCGCTTTGCGGTTGAACGGCAGATGATGAAACTGGTCGAGGAATTCCGAAAGGGCTGGCTTGGCATATCGCCGCCTTCGCTGGCGCTCAGCGTCGGCTTTGGGGCGATCTGTCTCGTGCTCGCGACGCTGGTGCGCTGGGGCCTCGCCCAGGTACGGCCGGACATCTTCTTCACGCCGTATTTTCCAGCCGTGTTCTTTGCCGCCGCATTCGGCGGCTTGCGCGTCGGGGTCATCACCGCGCTGATCGGCGGCGTGCTCGGCGTCAGCCTCAATTTCGGCGACGTCCATGCCGACCGCGCGCGCTTTGTCCTGCTGGTGCTGTACTGGGCCGTCAGCGCGCTCACCATCTGGGGCGTCGAGCACTATCGCTCGCTGCTCATCGAGCAGCGCCGTATCTCCAAGCGCCTGATCGAGGAAGAGGAGTATCGCAAGCTCCTGGTCGACGAATTGCAGCACCGGCTGAAGAACAAGCTCTCAACCGTGCATGCGGTGCTGCATCAGGTGCTGCATGACCAGCCGCAGGTCTGGGCCCGCATCGATCCACGGCTGCGGTCGCTGGCGGCAACCGACGATCTGATCGCGCGGGTCGACAATTCCGGCTGCGACATCCGCGACCTTCTGATCTCCGAGCTCGGCCCTTACGGCCATGTCCGCTTCACGCTGAACGGCGAGCGGCTGTACCTGCCGGCAAAGCTCGCGGTCACGCTGTCGCTGATGTTTCATGAGCTCGCCACCAACGCGAGCAAATACGGCGCCTTCTCCGCCTTGCGCGGCCTGTTGATGGTGTCGTGGACCGTCTCCGACGATCGCCTCACTATCACCTGGGACGAAACCGAAGGACCCAGCGTCGACAAGGTCTCGGCGCCGGGCTTCGGCACCAAATTATTGAAATCGGCGCTCATCGCCTTCGACGGCAAGACCGAGATCTCATACTTGAAGAGCGGCGTTCATTGCACCATGCAATGTCGCATTCCCAAATCCTGACACTCCGGCCGCGAAGCGAAAGCAGCCCGCGCGCATCCTCGCAGTTTTCGCACGTGCCGTTGATACTCTGTTAATGACGATGGCTGCCGCGCGTGCCGGCGCGAACAGGTTGTGGAAACCACACCCGTATTTCCGCGTATCCCTTAACCAAAACTAAGAGGGACTTCGGCAAGATCGCGCCATTACAAAGCCGCGTCCGAACAACAAGATTCATGAATTCTATGAGCGACAGCAAATACTCCGGCGCGCCTGATGCCGAGCTCGGATTTCTCAAGGAAATCGTTAGAATGCTGCCTGTCGGCGTGACCGTGCAGGACGCCCGCGGCGACCTTATTCTGGTTAACGATGCCGCCGCCCGCCATCTCGGCATGGATGGCAGCCGGCCGACGCCAGACCTGAGCCAGCGCCGGGAAGCCTGCCAGCAGGCGATGCAGGCCGGCCAGCCGGTGGTGGCCGAGGAATCCGTCCATAACGGCACCGCGCGCCAGGTCCTGCTCACTACCCATCGCCCGGTCCGCCTTGGCGGCCGCGATCTGCTCATCTCCTCCTCCTCCGACATCACCGAGCAGAAGAATTTCGAGGACCAGCTGTTTCGCTCGGCCTACTTCGACGAGCTCACCGGCCTGCCCTCCCGGCGCGTGATCGAGCATCGCGCCAACGGCATTCTGGCGCGCGAGGGCAGCGGCGAGCGTTTTGCACTCGCCTTCCTCGACATCGACAATTTCAAGCACATCAACGACTATTACGGTCATTCGGTCGGCGATGCGCTGCTGGTCGAGCTATCGAAGCGGCTCGGCCGCGACCTGCGCGAGACCGACATGCTGTCGCGGATCTCGGGCGACGAATTCCTGCTGCTGCTCTCGCCGATCAAGAGCGAAGAGGAGGTCGCCGAATTCATCCAGGCGACGCTGAAGCGCCTCACTGCGCCCTTCTTCATCGACTCCTCCGAAATCTTCGCCTCAACCTCGGTCGGCGTCAGCCTCTATCCCGATCACGGCCGCTCCTTCGAGGTGCTGCGCCAGAATGCCGACATCGCGATGTACCGCATCAAGAACGATGGCAAGGGCTCCGCCGCGTTCTTCGATTCCGGCATGGAGCGCGAGGCGCTCGCGCGCATGAAGATCGAGCAGTCGCTGCGGCTCGCCATCCTCGAGAAGCGCTTCTGCTGCGCTTTCCAGTCCAAGGTCGACATCCGCACGCAGGCGGTAAAGGGCATCGAGGCCTTGGTGCGCCTGCGCGACGACGAGGGTGTGATCCAGGCGCCGGGCTCGTTCATCAACCTCGCGGTCGAGCTCGGGCTGATCGACGATCTCACCCATCTCGTGCTGGCCGAGATCGTGAGGTCCATCGACCTGATCAACGACACTTTTGGCGCGGACGCCAGCATCAGCATCAACGTCGCCGCCAAGCAGGCGGGCAATCCCGAATTCATGCGCTCTTTTGCGCGGGCGCTGGACGAGACCGGCTTCCCGAAACGCTTCATGATCGAAGTGACGGAGGACGCCTTCGTCGCCACGAATCTCTTTCAGTCCGAGATCCTGCCGATGTTCCGTAAACTTGGCGTCGGCATCTCCATCGACGATTTCGGCATCGGCTTTTCCTCGCTCTCGGCGCTTGCCGACATCACCGCCGACGAGATCAAGATCGATCGCTCCTTCATCACCGACATCCATAAACGTCCGCGCAGCCAGGGCATCTTGCGCGCGATCGAATCCTTGAGCGAAGCGCTGGGCATGACGGTCATCGCCGAAGGCCTCGAATCCTATGAGGAGCTGGCCTATCTCCAGGCCGCGACCAAGATCCGCTACGCGCAGGGCTATTATTTCGCCCGCCCGATCTTCCTGGAGGAGCTGAAGCTCGCAACGCCCTCGGCCAGCGAAGCCCGCGTCAGCATCGCAAGCCGCCCGGCGCAGCAGAACCGGCAGGGCTATTCGCGGGCGGGTGGATACCGGCGGTAGGGCGCAAGCGCGCAACATTCTCCGTGTCGTCCTAGCGAATGCCAGGACCCATCACCCGAGCGAGGCGTTGTGGAGCGAAAGGCGGTGACCACGAGTCTTCGCCAAACCACTCCCTGGAGTAATGGGTCGTGGATCTGCGCTCCGCTACGGGACAGCGCTGCGCTGTCCAGGACAACGTTCTGAGGCGACCATGGCGCAGCGCGCGGCAGGCTTAGAAATGACGCAGACCTTGCATGCGCGGTGTTGGGCGGAAGGTTGAATTGCAATGTTCGCCGCGCTGTGCAAACCGCTATTGCCCAACAAAATGAAACAGGAGGGACCATCTTGCGTTTATCGGTCATCATAACAACAACCATAGCAACAACGATTCTTGGCCTCGCCGCGGCCACCACAGCGCGCGCAGATGATCTCAAGGTCGCGCTGATCTACGGCAAGACCGGACCGCTGGAGGCTTACGCCAAGCAGACCGAGACCGGCCTGCAAATGGGTTTTGAATACGCCACCAAGGGTACGATGACGCTAGACGGTCGCAAGATCGTCATCATTACCAAGGACGACCAGGGCAAGCCGGATCTTGCCAAGGCCGCGCTCGCCGAGGCCTATCAGGACGACAAGGTCGATATCGCGATCGGCACGACGTCGTCGGCCGCGGCGCTCGCGATCCTGCCAGTTGCCGAAGAGAACAAGAAGATTTTGATCGTCGAGCCTGCGGTTGCGGACCAGATTACCGGCGAGAAGTGGAATCGCTACATCTTCCGTACCGCGCGCAACTCCTCGCAGGACGCGATCTCCAACGCGGTCGCGATCGGCAAGCCGGGCGTCACCGTCGCGACGCTGGCGCAGGACTACGCCTTCGGCCGCGACGGCGTCGCCGCCTTCAAGGAGGCGCTGGCCAAGACCGGTGCGACGTTAGCCGCGGAAGAATACGCCCCGACCTCGACCACCGACTTCACCGCGGTTGGCCAGCGCTTGTTCGACGCGCTGAAGGACAAGCCGGGCCGCAAGGTGATCTGGGTGATCTGGGCCGGCGCCGGCAATCCGCTGGCCAAGCTCCAGGACATGGATCCGAAGCGCTACGGCATCGAGCTCTCTACCGGCGGCAACATCCTGCCGGCGCTCGCGGCCTACAAGGCGCTGCCCGGCATGGAAGGCGCGACCTACTACTACTATGACATTCCGAAGAACCCGGTGAACGACTGGCTGGTGGCCGAGCACCAGAAGCGCTTCAACGCGCCGCCGGACTTCTTCACCGCGGGCGGCTTTGCCGCTGCGATGTCCGTCGTCGCCGCCGTCAACAAGGCGAAATCGACCGACACCGAGAAGCTGATCACGGCGATGGAAGGCATGGAGTTTGATACGCCGAAGGGCAAGATGGTGTTCCGCAAGGAAGACCATCAGGCGCTCCAGAGCATGTATCACTTCAAGGTCAAGGTCGATCCGAACGTCGCCTGGGCCATCCTCGAGCCGGTGCGCGAGCTGAAGATCGAGGACATGAACGTTCCGATTCGCAACAAGCGCTGATTTTTCCTGCTTCACCTCTCCCGCTTGCGGGAGAGGCCGGGAGAGGGTTCTGTCCTCTTGGGGGTTCTCGCCTGCGGAAACACCCTCTCCCCAACCCTCCCCCGCAAGCGGGGGAGGGAGCGCAGTGTGATCGTGGATGCGTCCCAACCCTATCATTCGCTAGATTGCCAATGACGCTGACTCTCGAAACTCGCGACCTGACCATCCGCTTTGGCGGCCACGTCGCGGTCAACAATGTGAGCTGCAGCTTCCGCCCGGGCGAGCTCACCGCCATCGTCGGGCCGAACGGCGCCGGCAAGACCACCTATTTCAACCTGATCTCGGGCCAGTTGCGCGCGTCGAGCGGCAGCATTTTGTTCGACGGCACCGATATCACGCAGCACTCGGCGCCGCTCCGCACCCGTGCTGGCCTGGGTCGCGCCTTCCAGCTTACCAACCTGTTCCCGAACCTGACGGTGGAAGAGAATGTCCGTCTCGCGGTGCAAGCCGCGGACGGCACTCACTATGACATGCTGCGGCCCTGGATGGTCCGGCGCGACCTGATCGCGCGCGCGGACAGCATCCTCGACCAGGTCGCGCTCGGTGGCCGCCGCGGCGTCGCCGCAACTGCGCTCTCGCATGGCGACCAGCGCAAGCTCGAGGTCGCGCTGATGATCGCGCTGGAGCCGAAGGTCTTCATGTTCGACGAGCCGACCGCGGGCATGAGCATCGACGAGGTGCCTGTCGTGCTCAATCTCATCGCACAGCTCAAGCAGGACAGGAGCAAGATCATCCTCCTGGTCGAGCACAAGATGGACGTGGTGCGCTCGCTCGCCGACCGCATCATCGTGCTGCATAACGGGCAACTCGTCGCCGACGGGCCGCCGGCCGAGGTGATCGCTTCCCCCATCGTGCAGGAAGCCTATCTCGGCGTCGCACCCAAGAAAGCTGCAGAGGGCGCGGCATGACTGAGCTTTTAAGACTTTCCGGCGTGCATACCCATATCGGGCGCTATCACATCCTCCAGGGCATCGACCTCGTGGTCGCCCAGGGCCAGACCACCATGCTGCTCGGGCGCAACGGCGCCGGCAAGACCACGACGCTGCGCACCATCATGGGCCTGTGGCAGGCCTCCAGGGGCGAGATCAGTCTCGCCGGCGAACGCATCGAGGGCCGCGCCACGCCAGATATCGCCCGGCTCGGCGTCGGCTACGTGCCGGAAAGCATGGCGGTGTTCTCCGACCTCACGGTGAAGGAGAACCTGGTGCTGGCGGCGCGTGACGGCCCGCTCAACGACGCCCAGCTCGACTGGATCTTTGGCTTCTTCCCGGCGCTGCGCCGCTTCTGGCTGTCGCGCGCCGGCAGTCTCTCGGGCGGGCAGAAGCAGATGCTCTCGATTGCGCGCGCCATCATCGAGCCGCGCAAGCTTCTGTTGATCGACGAGCCAACCAAAGGCCTGGCTCCCGCCATCGTCATGGCGCTGATCGAGTGCCTGAAGGAGATCAAGCGCAAGGGCGCGACGATTCTCCTGGTCGAACAGAATTTCTTTGCCGCCCGCGAGCTCGGCGACAATGTGCTGGTGATGGACAACGGCACCATCGTCCATCGCGGTGAGATGGCGGCGCTCGCCGCCGACGTGCCGCTCCAGGAGCGGCTGCTCGGCCTGAGCCTGGAGGCGCATCAGTGACAGACCTTGCCGCAACCGATCCGCTGCCGAAGCCCAAGCGCGACATCGCGCCGATCCTGCTGCCGATTGCGCTCGCACTCGCCATGATCCCCTTCGTCGGTTCGACCAGCTCCTGGCTGACGCTGACCGTCGCGAGCCTCGCCATGGGCATGATGATCTTCATCATGGCCTCAGGGCTGACGCTGGTGTTCGGCCTGATGGACGTGCTCAATTTCGGCCACGGCGCCTTCATCGCCGTCGGCGCCTATGTGGCGACGCTCATCCTGCTGCCGTTCGCGGCCGCGATGCAGGCGGATTCGCTTCTGATGAACCTCGCGGTGCTGGCGCCTGCCGCGCTGCTTTCTATGGCGGTGTCCGGCGCGCTCGGCCTCGTCGTCGAGCGCGTCTTGATCCTCCCCGTCTACGGCCAGCACCTGAAGCAGATTTTGATGACGACCGGCGGCCTGATCGTCGCCGAGCAGACGCTTTATGCCGTGTGGGGCCCACAGATCATCCCGCTGCCGCTGCCGACCTCACTGCGCGGCTCGTTCATCATCGGCGATGTCGCGATCGCAAAATACCGACTGCTCGCGATGCTGGTCGGCCTCGTCGTCTTCATCGCGATCCAGCTCGTGCTCAACCGCAGCAAGCTCGGGCTCCTGATCCGCGCCGGCGTCGAGAACCGCGAGATGGTGGAGGCGCTCGGCTATCGCATCCGCCGCCTGTTCCTCGGCGTGTTCATGACGGGTTCGGCGCTTGCCGGCCTCGGCGGCGTGATGTGGGCGCTGTATCGCGAGCAGGTCCATGCCTCCATGAGCGACGATCTCACCGTGCTGATCTTCATCGTCGTCATCATCGGCGGGTTGGGCTCGATCGGCGGCTGCTTCATCGGCGCGCTTCTGGTCGCGATGGTCGCCAATTACGGCGGCTTCCTGGTGCCGAAACTCGCCCTCGTGTCCAACATCCTGTTGATGGTCGCCGTTTTGATGTGGCGGCCGCGCGGGCTCTACGCGGTGACCAGCCGATGATGATCCTGTCAGGCGACCCGCCGCGGAGCCGCGTTCTCACCCTCATTCTCGTCGTCATCATCCTGGCGCTGGCGGCAACGCCCTATCTGTTTCCCGGCGCGAAAGCGATGAACGTTGCGGCCAAGATCTGCATCTTTGCCGCCTTGGTCGCCTCCTACGACCTGCTGCTCGGCTACACCGGCTCGGTGTCGTTCGCCCACACGATGTTCTACGGCATCGGCAGCTACGCGATCGCGATCGCGCTCTATTCCATGGGGCCGAACTGGGGCGCGGTGGCAACCGGCATCGTCGTTGGCCTGCCGCTCGCGGCGCTGCTGGCGCTTGCGATCGGATTGTTCTCGCTGCGGGTCGCGGCGATCTTCTTTGCCATGATCACGCTTGCGGTCGCCTCGGCCTTCCAGGTGCTGGCCTCGCAGCTCTCCTGGCTCACCGGAGGCGAAGACGGGCGCAGCTTTCAATTGCCGGAATTGCTGCGGCCCGGCACCGTGCTGATCCCGAAGAGTCTTGCAGGCTTCGAGTTCAATGGCCGGACCCTGACCTTCTACCTCGTCTTCATTGCGTCGGCCCTGATGATCCTCGCGCTGCTGCGCGTGGTGAACTCGCCGTTCGGCCGCGTGCTTCAGGCGATCCGCGAGAACCGGTTTCGCGCCGAGGCACTCGGCTTCCGCACCGTGTTCCATCTCACCTACGCCAATTGCCTGGCCGCTCTGGTCGCCGCCAGTGCCGGCGTCTTGAACGCGCTCTGGCTGCGCTACGCCGGACCCGACACGTCGCTGAGCTTCTCGATCATGCTGGATATTCTTCTGATGGTCGTGATCGGCGGCATGGGCACGATCTACGGCGCGATCATCGGTGCGACCATCTTCATCCTCGCGCAAAACTATCTGCAGTCACTGATGGGCGTTGCCTCGAAGGCCGCGGCCGACGCCGGCCTGCCGCTGCTGCCGGGCCTGTTGCACCCGGATCGCTGGCTGCTGTGGCTCGGGCTGCTCTTCATTGCCAGCGTTTACTTCTTTCCGACCGGCGTGGTCGGACGTCTGCGCAATGCGGGCGCGAAGAAGGCGTGACACCTCACGGGTTAAGCTGTCATTAACGATGCGGCTGCGCCGGCTTCGTCTGTGCAGCGCGCAACCTTGAAGCGACGGCGCATGATTCAACGCTTGCCAAACCGGCTAAGGCCTTGTGGTAACCGATTAAAGCTTGGGTAACCGGCTTTCCTAAGGTTTGGGCCATTTGTGCACAGTAAGCCTATTCCCCAGGGGAGGGGGAATGCGCCGGATGTCGTCCACGATCACGAGCAGAATATTCGCGGCCGCAAAGGGCGGCTGGGACGCTGCCGTACGGCGCGGACCCGTGCTGTGGCTGACACTGTGCGGCGCGCTGCTGGTGGCCGGCATCTTCGTCGTCACCACCGTGGTGATCGGCGACTTCCGCGAGCGCGCGCTCGTCAATAACGAACGCGAGCTGGAGAACACAGTCCTCCTGCTGACTCGCCATTTCGATCAGCAGTTCGAAGATTCCGAGACCGTCGCCGTCGATCTGATCACGCAGATGAACCTGCCGGACATCGCCTCGCCCGAGATCTTCCGCGAGCGCATGTCGAGCGATGAAGCCCATCGCATGCTTGCGAACAAGATCAGTGCCGTGAACTATCTCGGCGACATCGCGATCTATGACACCAACGGCGACCTCATCAACTGGTCGCGAAACGAACCGCTGCCGAAGGTCAACATCTCGTCACGGGCTTATTTCCAGACGTTCAAATCCAACCCTCAGTCCGAGCCGGTGCTGCTCGAGAGCGTGCGCAGCCTGATCATCGGCAAATGGACCACGGTGGTGGCGCGCCGGCTGACGAGCCCGCAAGGCGAGCTCCTCGGGATCATGGTGCGCCGGATCGATCCTGCGAGCTATCAGAAATATTTCTCCTCCGTCGTGCTCGGGAGCGGCGCGGCCATCTCGCTGTTCGACCGCAGCGGAACGATGCTGGCGCGCTATCCGCACGTCGACGAGCTGATCGGAAAGAGCTACGCCAAAGCGCCGTTGTTGCAGAAGATCGCAGCCGAGGGCGGCCGGCAGACGGTGCGGATCGAGAAAAGTCCGATCGACGGTCAGGGACGCCTGGGCGCCGGCGCGCCGCTCGTGCATTTCCCGATCATCATCATCGCAACCAATACGATGGAATCGGCGCTTGCGGACTGGCGGGAGCAAACCCGCTTCTTGATCATCACGGCCACGCTGGTGGCGACGATCATCGCACTCATCCTCTATTTCATCATCCGCCAGATCAGCGGCCAAAATCGCGAGACGCAAGCGCGGATCGAGTCCGAAAGGCTGCGGCTCGACACCGCCCTGAACAACATGTCGCAAGGCCTGATCCTCTACGACGCCACTGGACACATCGTCACCTGCAATCGGCGCTATGCCGACATGTTCGGCCTGTCCCCTGATGTCATCAAGCCCGGCTGCCACATCCATGAGGCGATGTATCATCGCAAGGAGCGCGGGACGTTCGACGGCAATGTCGAGGAGTTTTGCGCCAGCGTCATGAAGATCGTCGCCGAGGGCAGGGTCTCCACGAGGATCCATGAGTTCTCGAACGGCCGTGCCTTCCAGGTCATCAACACCCCGCTGGCACAGGGTGGATGGGTCGCCACGATCGAGGAGATCACCGAGCGGCGCAATCTCGAGCAGGAGCGCGACCGCAACTACACTTTCCTGCGCGAGATCATCGACCATATCCCTTCGCAAATCACCGTGAAGGATGCCCACACGCGGCAATATCTGCTGGTCAACCGGATTGCCGAGGAGGTGTTCGGGGAATCGGGCACGACGATCGTCGGCAAGACGGCTTTCGACATTCTCCCGATGGCAGACGCCGAGGCCGTTACCCGCGACGACGACAGTCTGCTGAAGTCGCCCGAGGGCCTGATCCTGGGTGAGCAGGCCTGGGAAACGCGGACCGGCGGCCACCGCTACGTCATCTCCAAGCGCATCGGCATCCCCGACAAGGCCGGCGAGCCCCGCTACATCATCAACGTCATCGAGGACGTGACCGAGCGTCGACGCGCCGACGAGAAGATCGCGCATCTGGCGCATTACGATGCGCTGACCGACCTGCCGAACCGGGTGCTGTTCCGAGAGCAGATCGAGCGCGAGCTCGAAAAGGTCGCTGGCGGCGAGCAGTTCGCGCTGCTTTATATCGACGTCGACGAGTTCAAGGGCATCAACGATTCGCTCGGCCATCATGTCGGCGACGAGCTGTTGAAAGCGGTCGCGGCCCGCATCCGCACCTGCCTCAAGCCAGGCGACCTGATCGCGCGGCTCGGCGGCGACGAGTTCGCGGTGATCCAGACGGGGATCCAGACAGCCGCAGACGTGCTGGCCTTCGTGACGCGAATCCACGAGGCGATCCGGCGGCCCTGCCATTGTCTCGGCCATCAGCTATCGACCGATGCCTCGATCGGCATCGCGCTGGCGCCCCAGGACGGCACCGATCTCGACCAGCTCATCAAGAATGCCGACCTCGCGATGTACGGTGCCAAGGCGGAGGGACGCCGCACCTATCGCTTCTTCGTGCCGGCGATGGATGCCTGCGCCAAGGCGCGACTTGCCATGGAGCAGGACCTGCGTCAGACCCTGGTCGATGGCGGCTTCGAGCTTCACTATCAGCCGCTGGTGAACTTGCGCTCCGGCGAGGTCTCCGGCTGCGAGGCGCTGCTGCGCTGGCGTCACCCCGAACGCGGCATGGTCTCTCCGGCCGAGTTCATTCCCGTGGCCGAGGACACCGGCCTGATCAACGAGCTCGGCGACTGGGTGCTGCGCACGGCCTGTACCGAGGCCGCAAGCTGGCCCCGGCATGTGCGGCTTGCCGTCAACGTGTCGCCGGTGCAGCTCAAATGCGAGACCTTGGCTCTGAAGATTGCCGGCGCGCTCGCCGCCTCCGGCCTCGATCCGTGCCGCCTCGAGCTCGAGATCACCGAGGCCGTGCTGATCCGCGATGACGAGGCCGCGCTCGCGATCCTGCATCAGCTCCGCTCGATCGGCGTGCGCATCGCCCTCGACGATTTCGGCACCGGCTACTCCTCGCTGAGCTATCTGAAGCGCTTCCCGTTCGACAAGATCAAGATCGACCGCTGCTTCGTCGCAGACATCGCGGAGAAGGGCGGCGCGCCCGTCATCGTTCAGGCCGTGGTCAACATCGCCAGCGCCAGCAACATGACCACCGTCGCCGAAGGCGTCGAGACCGAGGCGCAGCGCGAGATGCTGCGCGCCCTCGGTTGCACGGAGATGCAGGGCTATCTGTTCAGCGCGCCGAAGGCTGCGGGCGAGGTGCGAAAACTGTTCAGGCCGCGCAGCGCGCAAGTGGCGGCGGTGGCCTGAAGATGGCGAAGCCCGCCTCTCCCAGACATTTCGATGTTGCGCATTCCTATGCCGTGCGGCTGATGCAGCATCTGGTCGTTCCGACCTTCGTGATCGACCCCAAGCGTCGCGTCGTGATCTGGAATCGTGCCTGCGAGCGCCTGACCGGCGTTGCCGCCTCCGAAGTGATCGGCACGAGCAAGCACTGGCAGGCCTTCTACGAGACGAAGCGCTATTGTCTTGCCGATCTCGTCGCGCTCGACCTGCCCGAGCAGCTGCCGGAACTCTATTCCGAATACGCCGCCCGCGGGCATAACGGGCTCGGCTTCGGCGCCGAGAACTGGTGCATGATGCCGAAGCTCGGTAATCAGCTCTATCTCGCGATCGACGCCGGACCGATCCACGACGAGGCCGGCAATCTGATCGCGGTGGTCGAAACCCTGCGCGACCTGACCGACCAGAAGCGCGCCGAGATGGCGCTGAAGGAGCTCGCCAGCAAGGACGGGCTGACCGGGCTCTCCAATCGCCGCTCCTTCGACCAGATGCTGATGACCGAATGGTCGCGCGCACAGCGGACGCAGCTGCCGCTCTCGCTGCTGTTCGTCGACGTCGACCATTTCAAGCTGTTCAACGACCTGCACGGCCACCAGACCGGCGACGAATGCCTGCGCGCGGTCGCCAATGTCGTCCGCAGCCACGCCGTGCGCCCGCTGGACCTTGCGACCCGCTATGGCGGCGAGGAATTCGCGATGATCCTGCCGGAGATGAGTTGCGAGGCCGCCTGCGCCCTCGCCGAGCAGATCCGCTGCGCGGTCATGGGCTTGGGGATTACCCACGGCGCGGAAGGCGCCGGCGAACACGTCACGCTCAGCATCGGCGTCGCAAGCCACGTCCCCGGCGAGCGCGATAACCGCCCGGACCGGCTGCTCGGAGCAGCCGACCAGGCGCTCTATGCCGCCAAACGGCTGGGCCGCAATCGCGTCATCTCCGCCGAAGCCATGCTGGCCGAATTCGCCCGCCCCGATCGCGGGATCCGGGAGGTTCCGGCCCAGGCGGCGCGCCGGTCCGGCCGGGCCTGACACAGGCGTCGAGCGGAGGTTGCCGACCCCGCGGCAATCAGCTAAATGAGGCCTCGCTGCACCCGTAGCTCAGCTGGATAGAGCGTTGCCCTCCGAAGGCAAAGGTCACACGTTCGAATCGTGTCGGGTGCGCCATTCCACGATTTAATCCGAAATTGCTGGCGAAGGGGCGCGCCGAACACTGAGCCGCTGGTCGCTGCATGCGTCAACTTGCGCCGGGGGGTGTATCATCATCGGCTTTCCGTTCACGGGCCGTCAGCCACTCCGTCCCGACTAGAACCAAGATTGTCCCCACTACTGTGAGAACAAATGAACTCAGCGATATGAGTTCGTGGGAATAAACCTCCGAGCCGATAAGGTAGATCGTGAAAAAGATGCCGATTCGCGCGCATTGCCATGCGGCCGATAGAAGCGGGCGCTCGGGCAAGTGGCTACGATATTCGTCAATTGCTAGTCCGGCGATGGCCACAAAGGCACCGCCCACCCAAGCAAGGAAAAGCCAGGGCAGCAAAGGCCATAGATCCAACTTTGATGTCATGGACGCACGCTCTACGAAGGCGAATATCCGTATTTTGACGTCGGCGGACTTACAGAGGTTCAGGTCGGAATTGTCAACAGTCGGCATATCACGTCGATCCCCGGACTGATCGAAAAGGAACGCTGTCGAAGGGTACACGAACCACCCTGCGATACCGGGGAGCGCATGACGCGTAGCGTAAGATCGCGGGGCTTCGCGTGCTTGCCGATCTCAGCGCTTCGCGGGTTGCAACATCAAAGCGCCACGGCGAGGCAATAGTGCCCATCTTCATCGTCCGTGGCGCGCCACTCTACGATTTTTCCCGACAAAGCAACCGCGGATGCGCGCGGAGTGCTGCCGCTTGGCTGCGGAAGGGCGGATTGCGCTTCGCTAATCCGCCCTGAGGCCCTGCACGAGAGCGATGAGAATCATGACCGCGCCGACGGCACTGCCGGCGAAGCCGATGATCACCTCACCAAATGGAATGTCGTACCGGGTCGTAAAGCTATAGGGTATCCAGGCTGCGGCGATGATCCCGAAGCCGACCGCGAGCTTGATCACTGGTCTCATGGACGCATCTCCGAAACAACAACACAACTCCGCTTGCCTGCCGAGCATCACTCCACCGGCTGACAGACCGAGGACTTTCGGTCGACGATCATGTCGGCCCAGTCTTGGCGCGGGCTGCAATACATCACTTCGTCACCGCCGCGACAATCGTTGCGCCCCGCCGTGACGTCGCCGATCCGGACAAACAGATAATTGCCGACCTCGATGAGGCGGATCGTGCACCGGGGCGTTCCGTCCTCAGCGAGGTCGCCGGTCCCAAGCAGGAAGCCCACGTCGGACTCGATGGGCTTGAGATCGCCGAGGTCGATCATGCAGCCCTGGTCCACGCCAGACCTGGAGGTTGATTTCTGCGCGAGTGAAAACTTGTGCATGGCTCCGTTGGCCAAGGCGAGCGCAAGCGTATACTTGTAGGTGTAACCGAAACGCTTGTCGGTCTTGGTCGCCGCACAACTCAAATCGATATTCGAATTGGCGAGCGTTGAGTGGTTCTCACCGAGATCGACACTCACCTCAGGTCCGCCTTCGGGCTTGTGCCATAGCCCTGTCCAACGCCCTTGCGCGACCGTACCGGCAAAAACGCCGGTGCTCTTCTGTTGCTTGGGATCGTCCAGGGGAAACTCTTCGAGCGTGAATGCGCCGTCGGCATTCAGTTTTCCCTCGAGCCTGATCTGCTTTCCGACGCGCAGGTAGACATACCAGCCGTGTAACTTGCCGTTGTCATTGGTGAGGCTCAGCATCACCGGCGCCTTGCCGATCGTGCCCGAGAGCAAAGCAGGCTCTGCCAACACCACCGTTGGAGCTGCAAACACGATCATGAAACTCAACAATTGCCACAATCCGCGGCAGCGATCTCGATCGGGATTCATCAGCTCTTCTTTCCTAGCTCGATCTGTTCAAGCTTGATCGAGGGGTCGGGCTTGGTCTTCTGAAGACTGTACGATACGACGCCTTGATGCATTCCGCCGTTCTTGACGATGAAAAGCCCGTCGAGAAGGTAGGAGCCGTTGCGGTAGGAGAAGTCCTTGCCCGCGACGATCTCGGACTCGCTTGGCTCGTCCGGCGTAGACTTCAGGTATACGACCAATTGTCCGTCGTCCGCACTTGCCTGAAGCGGGGCGGCGTCGGAGCCGGAGCGTTCAATCGTGATTTTCAGGGCGATGACCTTGTTGACGTGATCGTCGACGAACTGCTCAAACTCCGGATAGGTGCTTTCGGTCAGCATTCCCAAAAGTTGTGGGATCTTTCGTTCGGCGGCCTGTGCAGGATTGGCCGTAGCGAATGCAAGGATCAAGGCAATCATAGCCATCGGGCATCGCATGAATTTCACGTTCCTTAGCTCACCTTATTCACGAGTAGAATGATTGACGACATCGCGACGTTACCGCGCCGAGCCACGCGATGAAAAGCCAATTTGGTCGCTGCGGCTGCTTCAACCGTCATGCGCCGGCCGATCGGCAATGACGACCCGGTCCGTTTCCGAGATCGGCACGTTCGTCTTGATCGCCGCCGTCACGCCGTCGCTCGCCGAGGCATGGACCGTGACGACCCGCTGGACGTTGTTGGTATCGAGAAGAACGAGCGGTCGTGCCCCCGAATTCTTTGGCAGTGTCAATCTGTGCCTTGCGACGATTTGCTCGCCATAGCGCAGCGCGGTGGCGGGTACCGTCATGGAGTCTTTCGCATCTGCCGTGATGATCCGGACGGAGGCCGTCATGCCCGGCAGCAGCCGTCGATCCTTGTTCGTTGTCGCAATCTCGACGATGTAGGTGACGGCGGAAGCGGTGCCTGCTTTGTTGCCGAACAGCGCTTCAGAGCCGGTCCGGATCTGTTTCACTTCCCCCTTGAACTGCTCGCCGGGATAAGCCGCGACGGTGAAAGCAACGGGCTGTCCCATCCGCAGATGGCTGACATCATTTTCGTCGATGGTGGTTTCGATCTGAACTTCCGTCAGATCCTGAGCGATGAAGAACAGGATGGGGGGATCGACATTGGTCGACACGGTCTGCCCGACATCGACGGCTTTCCACACGATGGTGCCGTCGACCGGCGACCGAATCCGTGTGCGATCGAGATCGATTTTGGCGCGCTGCTCGCGTGCTGCCGCCTGCTCATGGGCCGCGTCAACGGAATCTTTTTGGGCTTCGGCCGCGATGACAGTCGCGCGCGCGGCAGCCAGGAGGGCGGATACGCGATCGAGTTCGCTTTCCGCCTGGTTCAATTTGGCTTTGGCGATGTCGCGGGCGGCTTCGGAGCTCTGCAGTGCGACGAGGGTCGCAAAGCCGCTCTTTTGCAGGGTGAGCTGGCGGCCCCGGGCCGTTTCGGCCAGTTGCAGCTCAATCTTCGCCGTCGCGACGGCAGCCTCAGCGGCGGCCTGCTGGGATAGCGCGGCCGCAAGTTCCGCTTTGTGCAGTGTGATCTGGGCGTCCTGCATGCGAAGTTGGGCGGATGTCGCAGCGAGTTCGGCCGTCGCACGGCGAAGTTCGGCACGCTGGGCCGAGTCTTCGATTTGCGCCAGGAGATCGCCCTTTCGAACATCGGAATTGAAATCGACGGGAATATGGCTCAGCGTTCCGCCTTGAAGCGTGCTCACCCGAACGATGCTGACAGGACGGACGTTTCCGCTCGCCGAGATCGTGCTGGTCACGTTGCCGCGTCCCAGCGGCACGGTCACGAGTTCGATCTGCGGCGCGACGCCAGCCTTGTTGTGCGCGTAGAGAGCGCTGCACGTGAGCCCGAGGCCCACCGCCAGTGCGACGAGGATATATCGCCGCCGTCGCCGCGACGGCGGCGGGACCATAGGATCGATCTGCGTCACCAGATCAGCCATTGCGTATCTCTTTCTTGTTGATTGATTGGGCGGGTCTCGATCATCTCGTTCAGCGTCATCCAGGGCGTCGCAGAGCTGCGAGCGGGCTCAGTCTCGCCGCCTGTCGCGCCGGAAGCAGCCCGGACAGTACGCCGACCAGGGCCGCGCCAATGGGGGCCACCACGACGAGACTTGCGGCGACTTGAAACCGAAGCCCCGCGAGCTGGGCTGCGAATGTGCCGCCAGCAACCCCGAGGCCCGCTCCGGCGAGACCGCCGATCGTTGCCAGGATCGCCGCCTCGATGAGAAATTGAACGAGGATATCGCTGCGTCGTGCACCCAACGCCTGTAGCAGGCCGATCTGCCCGCTGCGCTCCGCAACGGCAACCAGCATGATGTTGGCGATTCCGACGCCACCGACCAGCATGGTCGTGACCGCGGTCACAGCCAGAAACAGACGAATGGTGTCCATGATGGCGCTTTCCGCGCGAGCGCTCGCTGCGAGATCGACGACCGCGAAATCGTTCGAATCCTGTGGCGCGATGCGATGCTGTTCCCGCAGCGCCAGTCTCACATCCGTGCTAATGGCCGCCTTGGCCAAGGGATCCGCAAGATCGATGAGCAGGGCATCGACTTTGTTCGGGGAGTTCTTGTCGGCACCGAGAAGCCTGAATCGCGCAGTCGAGAACGGCACGAAGCCGGACTCGTCGATGTTCCACCCTCCGAAACTGCCGATTGGCTGCAGGATGCCGACAACCCTAAGCAAGGCCTGTCCAACCTTGATCTCGGCGCTTCCGTCCACAATGAGCGCGTCCGCATCCTTCCCGAGAAGAATGCGCGCGGCGCGAACCCCAAGCACGATAAGCTTTTCGCTGGCGGCTTCATCGGCGGTTCCAAGCCATCGCCCCGCGCGCATCTGAAAGCGAAGTGCCTGCCCGAATGGTGGTGGACTGCCGATCAAGGCGAGCTTGCCGTTGCCGCCTGGCCCCAATGCGACTTGCTCGCCTTGCAACAGAGGCACGGCGCCGGCAACACCGGGAATGGTGGCGATAGCGACGGCGTCGGCCGCGGTCAGCGTCGTCGGGAGCTTCCGATCCGCGCGGTGATCTTGTGCTGGAGGGCGAGGTTCGACCACCAGGAGGCGCGTGCCGAGCGCCGCCATTTCATCGGAGACCGCAGAGCGGAAACCCGCGCCGATGCCGGCAAGACCGATGAGCGAGGCGACGCCTGCGGCGAGGCCGGCCATGGTGAGCAGGCTTCGCAACGGCTTAGCGCGCAGCGCGGTGATCGCACCGGAGATATGTGCTTTCATCATGCCGCATTCTCGAGGAGTGGGTCGGATCGTCCGTCGTTCACCACGCGTCCGGCATGAAAACGGACGAGCCGCCCTGCACGCCTCGCCGAATCGGCGTCGTGCGTGACCAGGACAACGGTGAGCCCGCCGGCATTGAGGCCCTCGATCAGATCAAGCACCTGCGCCTTGTTGTCGGGGTCGAGTGCCGCCGTCGGTTCGTCGGCGAGCAGGATGGAAGGTTCGTTCGCGAGCGCGCGGGCGATCGCGACTCTTTGCTGCTGCCCGCCCGAGAGCTGATACGGCCGCCGGTCATGAAGTTGGGCGAGGCCGACCCGTTCGAGACATGCCATGGCCCGGTCCCTGCGTTGGTGCTTCGGCTGCCTCGCATAGATCATCGGCTGAACGACGTTGTCGAGGACGCTCAAATGACCCAGCAGCTGGAAGGATTGAAATACGAATCCGAGCCGATGCGTGCGCAGCCAGGCCAGTTGGTCGTAGTCTAGGCCCGCGATCGGGATTCCGCATAGCCGATAGTCCCCTGACGTCAGCGTGTCGAGACAGCCGGCGATGCCGAGAAACGTGGATTTGCCAGAACCGGAGGGACCGACCGTGGCGACGAATTCACCGACGGCGATCGAGACATCGAGACCATCGAGCGCGGCAACGCTGCCTCCACGGCCGTCGGCATGGATTTTGACGACACGGCGCATCTCGATTGCCGGAGCGACACCATTTGCGCGCAACTCAGCCGTCATGCATTGATCGCCTGGCATTGAATTGTCTCGTGTACGTAGGACATACGGATCATCGCAGTCGGTTGCTCGCCCCTTTGTTTGAGACAGCAGCGAATGGGTTCACTCGCGGCAGCACGACATGGCCAGCGAGCTTCGAATTTGGAACGGAAGAACGGTGGCGCCGGCAAGAGGTACGGCTTCGGGCAGATCGCCTGCGGCGAAAGCGCCGCAGGCGATCGAGGGAGTGGTGGTCGACGTCGTCAGTGCGCGACGACGACGTTCCCCGCACTCGCGGTGACCGTGGCGGCAGTCGAGCCGGTCGTCAGCATCACCGATGTCGGTGCGCCCGCGGTATTGATATGACCGCCGGATGACCAAGCATCAGTGCCGTCCGGGCTCGATCCCGGCGAAACGGCGTTGCCGCGGCCGTTGTTGCTGATGCCCTTCGCACCAGGCGTCGAATCCGAGCCGCCATTTCCTTCCGGATCTTGCGGATCGCCGGAGCCGCCGTTGGTGTTGCCACCGGTACCACCCGCCGGCGCAGCCGGGTTCGATCCGAGCACGATGGTCACGCCGCTCGAATCGGAGTTGCTGTTCGGATCGCCGGGGTTGCCGGGACCTTTGCCGTTGTTGCCCGGTTTCGATCCGGTGCCGTTGTCGTCATTGCCCATCAAGCCAGCGCCCGGAAGATGGATGCCGTGTTGAGCGAGAACGGCAGATTGCGAACCGTCCCCGCCGCTCTGATCGGGAGCGGACATCGCGCTTCCCGCGGTCTGCTGGTTACCCGGGGCGGAGGTATCGTTGTTGGCAACGCAATCCGAACAATCATTGTCGCCAGTCTTGCTGGGATTGTTGTTCGATTCGTTGCTATTGGGGTCGTTGCTATTGGAGTTATTGCTTCCCGTCTGGGTGTTCTGGTTGCCCTGACCCTGGTTGCCCTGGCCGCTGCCATTGGATTGATTGCCACTCGGGCCGGCGACGGGCTGGTCGTTTCCGCTGTTCCCGGTCTCTCCAGACGTGGCTGGGCCGCTGGTGGGGCCGACCGAGCCGGTGTCAATGGAGCCGGTGTTGCCACTGGCGCCCGAGGTTGTCGTGGTGCCACCACCGCTTGGTCCACCTGACGCGCTTGTTCCGGTGCCGAGGGCGCCAGTCCCTCCACCAGTTCCACCGGGTTGATCGTTGCCTCCGACAATGACAACAGGACCGCCGTCGCTGGTTGCGCTGCTGCTACCGCTGCTACTGCCTTCGGGGTCTCCCGAGCGAACGGGGCCGATAACAGGGCCGCCGGAGGTGTCGGATCCGCCGATGCCGCCACCTCCGCTGACGATGCTGCCGGTCGTGTTGTTGTTGGTGGTGGGCGCACCCGCCGACGGAGCAGCATTGCTGCCGCTTGCACCATTCAGGCCGTCCTTGATGATCCCACCAAGTACGCCCTTGATCGCGTCCTTGGCGAGGCCCGCAACTCCAGCAGCGTTCAGCACCACATCCGCGGCTCCGGCGAGGAGCCCTCCGCCTGCGGCCTTGACGGGATCCTTGCCCTGCAAGGCGGCCGCCCCAGCATCGACGCCGGCTTTCACCACGGCTTTCGCAGCCGCCGCGTTGACATCGGCAAGCGGACCTGTGCCCTTGGGAATAAGGCCGCCGATCGCTTCGGCAGCCCCCGCGCCCGCCGCGGCAATGATGGATTTCTTCGCGGCTCCCGCGACGGTGCCGGTGCCGGCGCCCGCGGATTCGCCAACCGAGACAAGGCCATTTGCGATGACTGAGCCAGCGACCGCAGCCGCTTTGGGGTTGCCGGTTGCCGACGTGACAGCCGACGTGATCGCGAGCTTCGCCACGGTGGTAATGCCGCCCTTGATGGCCTCGTAATTATTTTCCACCCAATTGGCCGTCGCGCTGCGCACGAAGCCGCGGCCATCGACCCACTGGCCGCCCTCCGGGATAGACAGCTCCACAGTGCTATTGAGCACGCCCGTCCCGTCATTGTCGGCCCTGGCGGGGCCTGCGGCAATCAGCAGTGCCATGACCGACACACTCACTAGTGCAGTTCTTTTCATCAAACAGTCTCCATCTTGGATCGTCGCGTTTAGCGCTCGGCGACGAGTCGAGCGGCACGTTGATGAAGCAAACGGACGCAATTTTCTTGGACTGGGCCGAACCAAATTCGCTGCTTGAGTTGCCTGCAAGCAATGCAAACAACTCTTCCGTCTATCTCCATGCTGTCCGCCGTCATGAATGGCCGATCGTCGCGTTGGTTCGAGACGACAAGCGCAAGCCGAAGAGATTCAAGTACAATTCCGAATCGCCGCGGCTTGGTTTTTTTCAGAGCGCAATCGATCGCGGCACATGCGATGTACTCGGTGTCGTCTCTCGCTGCTCACTGAATACGATGGTCGTTACGCGATCGTCACGCGTGCGTCATGATTTTCGAAGCGGCCGTCAGTGGTTCATCGCACGATCATCGTGCTTGTCGGCAACCGTCACGGCCGTCGTCTTGTCGCGTCGCGGAGTCTGGACGGCGACATTCCAAAGGCGCGGCGAAATGCGCGATTGAAATAGGACAGGTCGCCAAAACCAAGATCATACGCGATCGCGCTGATCCGCCTGCCGGAGAAGTCCGGATCCTTCAACACTCGATACGCTTCGGCCAAACGCGCTTCCAATACGAAATCGGAAAACGTCACCCCCTCGGTCTTGAAAAGTTTTTGAACGGCACGGGACGTCACTCCTTGACGTGCGGCGATGCTGTCGATCGAAAGCGACGAACTGCCGATGTTTTCAACGATGGTGGTTTTGATCAGTCTCAACCGATCGATACGCTTGGCCCGGCGCTCCGATCTTGGTGCAATCTCGCAGCGCCGAGCCTTCAGCGTTTTGACAGTCGCCGAGGCGACCGGCAGCGCTGCGCCATGCGAATCCTCTATCGCGCCCACGCCTTGAAAGGCACCTTCCGACGATCGCACGTCTCACGCCCCCTGGTTCGTGCAGATGAGCCTTCGTAGGCCTGGACGCCGCTGTGGTTCGATGGCCGCATTGGAGAATTCTTCTTTTTCGCCTTCATGCCGAACGCGCTTGGACGAGAACGACATAACCAACCGGACGAGGCGTCATTGCGCGACGCGCGCGAGGTCTGCCAGGCGTGTGGCTGCTTGAACCCGAAAAGGAGCAGCTGCGACCAAGGCTCGCGGCGGAAGCATTTTGCTGCCGGGTCAGGGATTGCGGGGGACCAGAATGAACGAGTCTATCGGCGTCAGGTTTTCGCAGGCGCGATCGGGGACGTTGTTTCGGCCGGCGGCCTGGGGTTCGGTTTTCCTCCTCCTCGCCTGCGCCTGGTCTTCATCACTTTCCGCAAATCCGGCGATCGCCAACAATCCGCCCTGCAACAGCACGAAGATCGGGTTCAGGCCGACAGCCAGAGACGAGGCACGCGCGCTCGCTTTTGTGCGATCCTTGCCGGGCGTCGGCCGCATCGAAAAGAACAACGATGGTTCTTATGGTGTAGAGTTCGCGGGCGCCAATGAGATCAACGCGCTAATCGCCGACCTCAATCAGCACCATGCGGCCGAGGTCATCGACCTGTTTCAGTACTTTCAATGCAACTACCGGCTCTTCTGACCGCAGCCCTGGACGCGGACGCGCCTCTCGCTGACTGGTCGGTCAACCAGCGGCTAAGGACTGGCTTCGCGGCGGTGCGTTGCGCTGGATCAGGTCCCAGCGGTTGCCACAGATATCCCTGAAAACCGCGACGACGCCATACGCCTCGCGCCGTGGCTCCTCAACGAAGCGCACGCCGGCTGCGATCATGCGCGCATGATCGCGATCGAAATCATCGGTCTCGAGGAACAGGAAGACCCGCCCCCCAGTCTGGTCACCAATGCGCGCCAACTGGGCCGGACCGTCAGCCCGCGCCAATAGCAGGCCGGAGCCGGCGCCGCCCGGTGGGCGCACGACCACCCAACGTTTGCCGCCGCCGAGCGGCGCATCCTCGCAGAGCTCGAAATCCAGAGCGCGGGTGAAGAAGGCGATCGCTTCGTCATAGTCCGCGACCACAAGGCTGACGAGGGAGAGATACCGATTCATCGTCCAACCTGGCGAGTTGCGAGAAGTTGGCTGTCAAGAAGGCCAGCATAACATCATATCGAGCTCAATCAGGGCGGCAGCGTGATGTGGTGCGGCCCTGCCAGTTCGGCCCGTCGCTTTGATCGCGGCGCGCCCGTCCTGACGCGCCGCCACAGCAAGGACGATCCTCGCCGCCAGACTTGGCTCGTCTGTTCGGCGACGTGCGCATAGGCGCGAGCGGACCGTGCCTGCCTCAGAGCGGGCAGGCTGTACCTGGTGTCGGCACGCACCCCTGACCAGGAACAATCGGTTGTGGCGTCGGATGCGGCGTCGGAAGTGGCGGCCACGGATGGATCGGCACCGGATCGACAGGGATATGTGGCGGCCACCACGGCAGCGGTGGAGGGCCGATGTGCACTGGAGGCAGCGGACCGATGATGATCGGCAAAGAGTTGTTCGCGGGGTTGCTGTCGGCATGCGCGACGCCGACCAATGCGCTCACAACGAGTAATGAAAGGCAGAACGCACGGAAAATCATTGTCGTCGGCTCCTGTTCAGACGCACGGCCAATACGGTCGTGCCAGCCGAGAATTCCATTGCGCCTTGCCGACGCCAAGCCGGACATCAGAGTTAGAGATAAACGACTAGTCTCAAAGAACTAGCCGTGCCGCATTCCTGCGCCGACCTTGGCCAGCGCGTCGGCTATCATCGCCAACGCGACCTTGGCTTGCACATAAGCGTCGCCGTCTGGTTGCGGCGGGCGGATCGTCGTACCCGATACAAAGACTTGATTTCCGACGCGGACGGCCCCGCGAGTACCCGTATATGTCTTCAAAGTCGTAGCCGGACGAGACGTTCTGCCTTGACACACGGGTGCTCCTGCATGGTTCTCTAGGCGCTCAACGTCACAGCTTTTCGCATGGGGGTCGTGTGTACAGATGAGACTAATGCGCCGCATCTTTGTCGCGACTGTCCTGGCGTCCAGCACGCTTTCCGCTCCAGCGTTTGGCGATGACATCAAAGGCGCCTTGAAGGAATTCGGGCTTTTGGGAACATGGTCACCAAATTGCAGCAAAGCAATTTCTGATCCGGGAGGCTCCAAGCTATCTTTTGCTGCACCGGGCGAGGGAAGCGCCACAGCGACAATTCAAGAGAATAAAGGCGAGGCATTAGTTACTGCAGTCCATGAAGTTCTTGAATCGTCAATCATTGATAGCAAGAAAATCAGGATAGCCCTGCGGGCCGCGACGGTCACCAGATCAGACGGCAAGGCCGCTTCTCAACATGAATATGACGGCGTGCGTCTTGTCTTTCAAAAGGTCGGCACGCGGATCGAAATCATTCGTGTTCAATTTGAAGGCCTGCCGGAAATCGAACGGGCAAGCTTTTTTGAGAAATGCCCGAATTGAGCCGTCGGCTCGTCCCAGCCGCAAGGCCTTCCGCATTCTTTTCGATCAGAAACTCAACTAGCCAAATTCTCAACGCTCGGCTTGAACCCGACAGTCCCTTGCCCGCGACAACATCCCAGTCGGCTATCTTCCGTCGCCGGTTGCCAGGTAGCAGATCACATGCCGTCGACCATGCCCCCTCCCAGCAAGCTTGCCAAGACACACAATTGGGCAGTCTCGATTATCTGCAGCAGGCTGATAGCCGCGTTCGTGCTGTCGGGAGTTCTAGCATCTACCTGCTCACGCGCAACTGAGGCCGAGATGACGCAAACAGGCATAGTACTTGATATCCCGGGACCGTGGCCGGACCGGACCGCGTTCCTCGCGGACTTTGCTGAAGCCAATGGCCCTGCTGTGGTCGTGTCCGGCCCCGACATGTTCAGTGCCGACCGTCGCGTACATGCCGCCTTCGACGTCATGCCGCACGACCCAGCTCTCGCAAATGCGATGTGGATCGGCGCAGGACGCTCACTCGATCGCAACACGATGGACAGGATCGCCGCTCACAAGTCGGTGGTGCAACTCGTCGTGACAGACACTGGTCCGGGAGTGGAAGAGCATCTCAGGATCTTGGCCGCCGCAGTGAGAAAAGCTGGCGGCCTCGCAGTGCGCGTGCATTACTCCGGCCTGAGCCATGATTGGAAGCGCTGGGATGCGCTGCTTGGCGCCGAACTACCGGCTGGGCTGTTCCAGGCCCTCGTGGTGCAGGTTCCGTATCGCGAGCGCGGCCGGTTGTGTTCTTTCGGCATGGTGCAATTCGGACTGGCGGATGGCTGTGTCGCCGACGCAGGAATCGATGCCGGGCCCGCGTGGGTGCTGTTCGAGTTCAACATTCATCTGTGGCAGACCCGGCCGCCGCTCGAAGCCGGACACACATTCTCGCGCAACGCGGCTGGAGCGCAGAGGTACGTCTTGAAGCACGTCGCGGATCGTCGCTACCCGGACGGACACGAATACGTCAATCCCAATGGCGTCTGGGAAATGGACCCGGGGCACTGATCGACATGAGCCTGGGTTTGGCCGGATTGGCTTCCCCGCAACGGCGCGACGCCTGTAGTTCGCGCGCCGAGACCCCTTCAGCCCGCAATCCGTAGGCGCCGCCGCGCCTACCTCAAGGCCTCGCTCAATGCTTGCTCGGCTCGAACACCACGATCACGCCGGTGGGCTCCGGCTCATGCGCCCTGAGGCTGGTCAGCTCCGGATCGCTCCAGTCGGCAAGACTGACGACTTCGCCGGTCCTGCCCTCCATCTCGGATGAGTCGGTGGGCTCCAGCACTTTCAATCCGCTCTCGTCGACGAAGAACGTATGGTCTCCGAACAGGCTGTTGAGCTGAGGTACGGCCGGGTGTCCGTCGGGAAGAACCTGGGCGTCCAACTGTCTCATGGTCTCCTTGACCTGGATGGGATTGAGCTTCATGAGCCGCTCCATTTCGCGCTTGTCTGTTATCCCCGGCGTGGCCGTGGCGGACTTTGTTCCAGCACCCGCCCCGGCCTAGACTCCCGAACAGACCGCGCGCGCAATTGTTCCCCGCGCTTCCATGTCCACGCGACCGATTGCGGCCGCCGCGCTCGTGGCATGATTGGGGCGACATCGAGATTGCAGTCGCACGTGATCCAACACGCTGGGGCGGTTGCATCCTCAAGACGCGTCTAGAGATCGAAATTGGTCGGCAGCATGACCACGTCGCGAATGGTCATGCCGCGTGGCCGCGTCAGCATGAAGATCACCACGTTGGCGACGTCGCTGGCTTCGAGCAGGCTTCCGGAGGCCTTCGCGTCCTTCAGCTTCTCCGGCGGCCAGTCCGCGATCAGTGCGGTGATGACGGGACCGGGCGAAATCGATCCGACGCGGATGCCGTGCTTGAACACCTGGCGCCGCACCGTCTGGACGAAGCAATTGATCGCCCATTTGGACGATGCATAGACCGGCTCCCAAGGCGTCGGAAAATGGGCCGCGAGCGAGCTCGTGATGATGATGTCGCCTGTCCGGCGTTCGATCATGTGAGGCAGCACGTCGTGGACATTCTTCATCACGACGTTGACATTGAGGTTCAGCATCCGGTCGATCGCGGCGCCATCGGCATCGACGAGGTCGCCGCCAATATACGTGCCCGCATTGGCATGCAGGATGTCGAGCTGACCGGTCTTCTCCAGAACGCGGGGCAGCAGCGTGGCGCAGTCCGTCGGGTTCAGCAAGTCGATGACGAGCGGGATCGCCGCGTCGCCGTGCCTGTTGCAAATGGCCTTCAGGGCCGCTGCATCTCGGTCGACCAGCACCACGCGCGCGCCTGCGGCCAGCATTGCCTCGGTGGTCGCGAGGCCAATGCCCGACGCAGCCCCCGTCACGACGGCAACCTTGCCGTCCAGATCTCCTGCCATGGACATTCCTCCTTGTTGGGCGCTTCGTCGGGCGCCTGCCCGGCAATCGTCACTCCCCGCGGTTTTCCCCGACCGATAACGCGCAGATGCGCGAGAGGTGCATGTAGGGCAGGCCAGTCTCACTGGCCCAGGCGTTGAACTGCGCCTGTACCTTGGCGAGATCGCCCTTCGACTTCACCTCTTCTGCGATGTCGAGGCCGGCATCGCGCAGGCACGCGACGACGTCCTTGGAGGTGACGAAGCCGTCCCAGCCGACGAAGCGGAGCAGCATCTGGCCGGTGTTGCCCCCGAGCCTGCTTCCGCGCTTGGTGAGGAGATCGAGCAGGCCGATCTCGTCCGAGGCCGGCCATTTTGCCAGGAATTTTCCGAAGCTGCCGTGTTCTTTTGCGATCTCCTGCACGAAGGCGGCGTTCTCGCGCACCGACAGGATCTTTGCGCCGTTGCGCACGATGCGGGCGTCGCGCATCAGGCCTTCCCAATAATCCTCAGGCTGAAAGCTCAGCTTGGCCGGCTGGAAGTGCAGGAAGGCCTGCTCAAAGCCGTCCCATTTCGAATCGATCACGCTCCAGGCAAAGCCGGCGCAAAACACCCGCTTCGACATCTCCGCGAGGATACGATCGTCGGGCAGTTTGGCGAGCGCCTTTGCATCGGGCTTCGCCGGCAGCAACTTCTCCAGCTGCCTGGGCCCGCCCTTGCGCTTCTCGGCCCGAGCGCGAATGGTCTTGAACGAGGTCATGCGGTCACCTGCCATGAGGCCGCGCTACGACATCAGACTTCACTGGGAAGGTCCAGCCCTGCGATGCCCGACAGTTGCAGCCGACGCGCCGCCCGGGTCATCACTGAGCTGCATGCTCGCTGCCGCAGGGTCGATCAACTCATCAGCGCCGCGCCGCGACGTGGTTGCCCTGCCCGGCAGCCTGGCGCTTGAGATCGGCGAGACTGGTGTTGGCGACATTGAGCCGCTGCGCCAGCATGCGCGCGAGCATCAACGCGACCTCGGGCTCCTGAATCAGGAACGAGGCGGCATCGTCGAACTCGTAGATGACGGAATCGACGCAGGCCCGCACTGTGGCGGTGTGGGGTTGTTGCAGCAGCACCGACATCTCGCCGAACACGGCACCGGGTTCGGCGATGGTTGCGACCACGGTGTCGCCCTTGATCACCTCGAGCTTGCCTTCCAACAGGACATAGAGGTGCCCGGAGGCACCGCCCTCGGTGAGGATCAGCGTGCCGGTCGCGACCCGCTGCCGCGTTCCACCTCTGCAATGGTCCAGCACGGCGCGCATGTTGATATCCCGTCCGCGTCAGACTAGGCACCGACGCGGTCGGCGTCGAAGGGATAACAGCGGCGAGCCCGCTCAACTTTTCGGGATCAGCGGCTATGCCGCATCGCATCACAGGCTCGGTGCGGGCTCTAGCGGCAAGGCCTGCAAGCCACCAAAGCGGCGCTCCCTGCGGTGGAACGAGGAGAGCGCCTCGGCGAGATCGCTGGCATCGAATTCGGGCCACATCCGCTCGGTGAAATGCAGCTCGGCATAGGCGCCTTCCCACAGCAGGAAGTCCGACAGCCGCTTTTCGCCAGAGGTGCGGATAATGAGATCGACGTCGCGCAAGGACGCTTCGCCGGTGACGAGTTGCGAAAAGGCCTCGCGGGTGAGGCTCGTCAACGCAGCCGCCTTCGCGGCGGCATTGAGGATGGCGTCGCGCGCCGAATAATCGACGGCGATGCGCAAATGCAGCGCGTTGCCGTGGGCGGTCGCGCGCTCAGCGCCCGCGATTGCCGTGGCAATGCCCTCGGGCAGGCGATCGCGGCGGCCGATCACCGAGAGCCGCACGCCGTTCTTGACCAGGCTCTGCACCTCATTGGCGAGATAGAAGCGGAGCAGCGTCATCAAGGCTGCGACCTCGGCCTTGGGCCGGCGCCAGTTGTCGGTCGAGAACGCATAGAGCGTCAGCGTGCCGATGCCTTGCTTGGGGGCTGCTTCGATGATGCGCCTGATCGTCTCGACGCCGGCTTCGTGGCCACGGATACGCGACAGGCCGCGCCGCGTCGCCCATCGTCCGTTGCCGTCCATGATGATGCCCACGTGAAGCTTTTCGTTTGCCTGCGTGACGTCACTTTGCATCGCAAAGTCTCCAGTCAAAAAATGGGATGATCAGGTCGAGATGATGCCGAGGCGGCCGAGCGGCGGCGCCTCGCGGCCGGCCGCCTTGGCGGCATCGCGCACGAGGCGCTCGAGCACGGCGAGATAATCGAGGAAGCGGCGGCGGCCGGCCTTGGTCAGCCGGCAGGAGGTGTGGGGACGGTTGCCTTCGTAGCCCTTGGTCACCTCGACAAGGCCAGCCTCCTGCAACACGGCGAGATGTCGGCTGAGATTGCCGTCGGTCAGCCCGCAGAGCTGCTTGAGATCGGCGAAGGCAAGTCCCTTCGGATGCGCCATCAGCGAGGTCAGGAGGCCGAGCCTTGCCTTTTCATGGATGACACGATCGAGCCCTTCATAGGAGAAGGGCGCGTTTTCAGTCTTCGACATCATGGTCTCCGGACGCAACGTAGAGAATGCCGGCCATCAGCGACTGCCCGATCACGAAGGGCAGCCCCATGGTCCAGGGCGAGAGCGTGCGGGTCTGGCTCGCCAGCACAACGACCGCGAAGCCCGACACGAAATACCAGGCTCCCGCCAGCGCCACGCTGCGTGGCAGCGAGCGGACCGAGGCGAAAATGCCGAGCGACACCAGGATCTGCCACAGGCCGGGCAACAGCCAGAGCGTCTCGGCCGAGAACTTCCACAGCACCACCGCGAGCAGCACGCCGGCGACGCCGGCCGGCAGGAACTGCTCGATCGCCTGGTGGATCATGACGTCGGCAAGACCGGAGTGATGGCGGCGCGAGCGCGCGCGCATCTCGATCCAGATGACGAAGCCCGAGAGGCCCGCCGCAAGCCCCCAGCCGAGGAAGAACGCGAGCGGCTGGGTGGTCGGATCGTCGATGAACCAATATTGCAGGATCGTGGTGATCAGCGCGAGTGCGCCGGTTGCGATCATCGTCGCGGGGCCGTAGCCGCGAAAGGCGGTGCCGGCTGCGATCTGGCTGCGGATCGCCCCGATATCCGCCAGCGCTTTGTCGAGTTCGCGCATCTGCAACGTCGAGCCTCGCTCCACCCTCACCCCCCAATTCGGGGCATCATTAACTTTGTAATGCAAAGTATACCGTACTGCAAAGTAAAAGCAAGGCGCCATGATCCGACTGGGCGATGGTCGGCGCCAGACAACTGCCGGTTGCGCCAGGACGGGTCGGACAGGTAAGGTGCCGCACGAAAAGCGTTCCGGGGGCTTTGCAATGTTGAAGTGGGCAGCGGCGTGCGTGCTGCATGTCATTCTTGTCGGGTTTGCCAATGCCGCGGGGCCGTTCGGTTCGGTTTCGATGGGCAACTGGATCGGCGGCGCCTTCAGTAACGAGCAGACCGGCGCATTCTCGCATTGTGCGGCGACTGCGCCCTACGCCAATGGCGTCAGCCTCGTCGTCGGGCATAACGTCGCCGGCTCGTGGCTCCTGAGCTTTGCGAGTCCCAGCTTCAAGTTCACCAAGGGCGAGAATGCCGCGATCGACGTGATCTTCGACGGACAGGAGCAGGCTCGGCTGTTTGCGACGGCCAACGCGCCGAACATGCTCACGGCGATCATGCCGCCGAACGTGACGCGCATGTTCCAGAAGGCGAGCCTGATGGTAGCGACCGCGAGTCGCAACGCGTTGCAATTTCAGTTGACCTCGACGGCGCCCTTGATCGCGGCGCTCGCCACCTGCGTCACCCGGGTGAAAGCCGATGGGCTCGACAAGGCGGGCGATTTCACCAAGCTCGCCGCGAAGCCAGCAGCGGGTGACAAGCCGGCGCCGCCAAGCGGCAAGCCAAGCAAGACCTTCGATGTCAGCGGCACGGGTTTCGTGGTCAGCGCCGGCGGGCACGTCGTCACTAACAACCATGTGATCGACGGCTGCGTCGGAGACATCAAGGGCAATCTCTCGGGCGAATCGGCCATGATCCTTCGCGTGGTATCGCGCGACGCCTATAACGACCTGACGCTGCTCCAGGCGCCAACCACCGCAACCTTCAAGGACTTTGCGAGGATCAGAGACCGCTCGATGAAGTCGGGCGATTCGGTGGTCGCGATCGGTTTTCCCCTTCACGGCTATCTTACGTCCGACCTGACGGTCACGACTGGCATCGTGAGCTCGCTCAGTGGAATCAGAAACGACACTCGCCGTTTGCAGATCAGCGCGGCGATTCAGCCGGGCAACAGTGGCGGGCCACTGTTCGACACATCCGGCCAGTTGGCCGGCGTCGTCGTTTCCAAGCTCAACGCGCTGAAAATGATCCGGGAAACCGGCCAGCTGACGGAGAATATCAACTTCGCGATAAAGACCGGCGCGCTGCGCGATTTTCTCGATAACAGCGTGGTGCCGTACCAGACGGCGGAGCCCAAGGGCGAGCTCAAGACCGCCGAGATCGCCGGCAACGCCCGGGCCTACACCATGCTGATCACCTGCACCGCAACGGAAGAGGCCGACGCGAAGCGATAGGTGCTGTGCGAGGCACACTGCCTCGTCAATCTTCGCTGTCATTCCCCGCGAAAGCGGGGAATCCAGTACGCCGCGGCCTTTCCGTATTCGTCGCTGCCTCTGGAATACTGGATCGCCCGATCAAGTCGGGCGATGACAGCATCAGTGTGGATCGAACGACCCGACCAATTCAGAGTCGTAGGGTGGGCAAAGCGACTTGTCCGCCGTAGCTCGAAGAGCGAAGGCGGAAGCGTGCCCCCACTTTGGTCGCGATTCAGGAGAGATGGTGGGCACGGCGCTTCGCGCCTTTGCCCACCCTACGGCACCTGGCTATGGATGCGCGCAAGCAAATCACCTCAGGTGTGGCAACACCCCGCCTTCGCCGCATCGGGCTGGTACTCGTCGCGCAGGCGTACCCAGTGCATCGGATGGGGCAGGCCTTCCTCGTGACGACCGAGCGGGGTGAGATCGAGATACTGGTAGGCCGCATTCATCATGTCGAGACCGCGGGCAAAGCACGAGTAAGTGTGGAAGACAGTGGCGGCCTCGTCACGGAAGAACACGCTTATGCCGGGCAACTCGGGCCCGTAGAACCGCGTGGTTCCGAAATTGTATTTCGGCTCGCCCTTGTCGATCTCTTCGCGCGTGAACGTCACACCATAGTCGTGGTTGAAGTCATTGCCGCCCGAGGACACCCAGTCGAACGTCCAGCCCATGCGCTTCTTGAACGCTTCGAGCTTGGCGACGGGCGCGAGCGAAATCGCGACCATGGTGGTGTCGCGCGCGGCCAGATGCGGCACCATGCGCTCAAAGCCGTCGACCCAGAACGAGCAGCTCTTGCAGGCCGCCTCCCAGTCGGGCGCGAACATGACGTGCTGCACGACGAGCTGCGGAAGCCCCTTGAAGAGCTCGGCGAGCGTGATCTTGCCGGCCGGCCCATCGAATACATAGGGCTTGTCGAGCTTGACCCAGGGAAGGTTGCGGCGCTCCTCCGCAAGACGCTCGCGCGCCTGGCTGAACTCCTTCTCATGCGCCAGATGCGCCTTGCGCGCCGCGATCCACTCTTGGCGGGAAACGATCTGATGTTGCTGCATGATGAACTCCGTTGATCAGGCGACGAAGGCGTCGAGCTTGTCGAAGAACGAGTTCCAGCCGCGCTGGTGGTTGTCGCGTGCGGTTTCGTCGAAGAACTGGGCGTGATGGAAGATCATCAGCGTGCCACCGTTATCGGGCTTGAACGAAATGGTGACGAGCGACTCGCGTTCCGGCGTCGAGTGCCAGGCCCAAGAGAACACCAGCCGCTCGTTCGGCACGACCTCGCGGTAGATTCCGCCGGCCTCGAAATATTCGCCGTCGTCGCGGGTGAAGCTGATCCGGTAGCGGCCGCCGGTGCGGACGTCGAGGTCGGCCCGCACCATCGCGGGCTTCATGTTTGGCGGCCCGAACCACTGCGCTAGCTGCTCTGCCTGCGTCCACGCGGCGTAGACCCTTTCCGGCTTCGCGCGGAGCCTGCGCATGAGGGTGAGGCTTGGGCGTTCGCCGGTGCGGGCTGCGGCTGCTTGGTTGACGGCCATGGGTCTTCCTCCACAAAAGCTGCAAGGCGATCGAGATTGTCGGACCAGAAGCGCGCGTAGCGATTGAGCCAATTCATCGCCGGCTCCATCGGCTGCGCGGTGAGCCGGCAGGCGACCGTGCGACCGGACTTCTCCCGCACGATCAGACCTGCATCCGACAACACCTCGAGATGCTTCATGATCGCGGGCAGTGAGATCGAGAACGGAGCGGCCAGCTCGCTCACCGACAGGCCGTCCTCCTCGCCGAGCCGTGCCAGCAGCGCACGCCGCGTCGGATCGGACAGCGCCGCAAAGGTTCGGTCCAGCGTCTCGTCCTTATACTTAACCATATGGTTTAGTATAAGTGGATGCGGGCTCCGGTCAAGCGGGAACGCGCATCTGGAGGTCCGCACGAGTGCGTGATCGCGTGCCCGCTTGGAAACCGGTTCCGGAACCGCAAATGAAGAAAGCCCCGCCTCGCGACGGGGCTTCGTCAGCATCGTCATGCGCTAGCCGAGATCGCTACTCGACCTTCAGGCCGGCGAACTCGACGACCTTCTTCCACTTGTCGGTCTCAGCCTTGATCATGTCGCCGAACGCGTCCGGTGTCTGCACGAGCGGCTCGCCGCCGAGCTCGACCAGGCGCTTGGTCATGTCGGGCTCCTTCATGATCGCGTTGATCTCGCCGTTGAGCCTGGCGATGATCTCCTTCGGCGTGCTCTTCGGCGCGCCCATGCCGAACAGCGCGCTCGCCTCGTAGTTCGGGACGGTCTCCGCGATCGCCTGCACGTCGGGCAATTGCGAGGAGCGACCAGCTGTGGTGACGCCGAGAGCGCGCAGCGAGCCGGCGCGGATGTGCTGGATGATCGAGGGCATGTTGTCGAAGATCACCTGCACCTGGCCGCCGAGCATGTCGGTGATCGCGGGCGCCGCGCCGCGATAGGGGACGTGCTGCATCTTGCAGCCAGTCATCGCCATGAACATCTCGCCGGACAGATGCACCGAGGTGCCGTTGCCCGAAGAGGCCATGTTCACCTTGCCGGGATTGGCCTTCACATATTCGATGAACTCGGCGACGTTTTTCGCCGGCACGTCCTTGTTCACGGTCATCACGTTCGGCACGCGCTGGAACGAGGCAACCGGCGCGATATCGCGCACGAAGTTGAACTTGAGATTGGCGTAGAGCGAAGCGTTGATGAAGTTGGCCGGATTGACCAGCAGCAACGTATAGCCGTCGGGTTCGGCGTTGACGACGGACTCGGTGCCGATGTTGTTGCCGGCGCCGGGCTTGTTCTCGATCACGAATTGCTGGCCGAACTTTTCCGAGAGCCGCTGGCCGATCAGCCGCGCCAGGATGTCGGTAGCGCCTCCCGGCGGATAGCCGACGACCCATTTCACCGGCCGCGTTGGATAATCCGCCGCAAAGGCCCTTGAGAGCGGCGCCGTTGCAAGCGGACTGGCGGCGAGCAGGCCCAGCGCAGTGCGGCGTGTGATCATCTGAAGTCTTCTCCCAGTTTGTTGTTCTTGAAGGCAGCGCGTTGTAACAAAGCGCGCCAGCGACGAGAAGTGCGCTACCTGCATCGCGACGAAAGGATAAGGCATGTCCGTCAAGGTTCGAGCCCTCGATCACCTCGTCATCAACGTCGCAGACGTCGCGCGCACCGCCGAGTGGTACCGCAAAATCCTCGGCATGGAAGTGAGGGTGTTCGACCCGGGCGGCGGCAAAGCGCCGCGGACCTCGCTTCAGTTCGGCAACCAGAAGATCAACGTCCGGCCGCGCGATTCCGACAAGGTGGAGTGGTTCACCGCGGACCATGCGACTGCCGGCAGCGAGGATCTGTGCTTCCTCACCGCGGCCACGCCCGACGAGGTGGTGGCGCATCTGATGGCGCATGGTGTCGCGATCGAGGAAGGCCCGGTGGCCAAGCAGGGTGCCCGCGGCACGCTCCGCTCGGTCTATTGCCGCGATCCGGACGGCAGCCTGATCGAGATTTCGTCGTATGAGGACGGCGGTGAGGAAGATCGTGAGTGACCGATCGCACGCGGCCGTAGGGTGGGCAAAGCGACTTGTCCGCCGTAGCTCGAAGAGCGAAGGCGGAAGCGTGCCCACCCTCTTTCCGCTAATCTGGACCCAAGCGGTGGACACGGCGCTTGTGCGCCTTTGCCTACGACAGCGGAGAATGTGTCGTCAGAACGATCCGAGCGCCACCGGGCGGAAGGCCTGCACGAGCTGCTGGTCCAGCTTGCCACCCATGCCCTCCAGCATCGCGAAGGCGCGGGAGTGGGTAAAGGGCATGCGGTAGGCACGCTTCTCCACCAGCGCGGCGTAGATATCGACGATGGTGGTCAGGCGCACGATGTCGCTGATCTGGTTCGAGGAGAGCTTGTTCGGATAGCCGCTGCCGTCGAGGAACTCGTGGTGGTGCAGCACCACATCGAGCATTTCCGGCGGGAAACCGCCTTGCTCGGCCAGCGCCTCATAGCCGCGGCGCGGATGCTGGCGGACTTCGTCCATCTCCTCGTCGGTGAGCTTGCCGGGCTTGTCCAGCAG
>NZ_JBANBJ010000055.1:0-46756 GCF_059803515.1 Bradyrhizobium sp. UFLA05-125
ATGCGTCAGGCAGACTGAGCTCCGCATGAGGCGACCCTCGCTTTTAGCGCAGAGAGAGGGACGCCTCGCACATGGATGATCACGCAATTATGCCGCGATCAAAAAAAGTGGACTGCACCTCCAAAAGTGGACTGCAACTCCGATGACCAATGACCAAAGCGACAAAACCTTCCATCTGAACCGTCAAGGCCGTCTCGGCGTTGCCGCTGCCACGGGCGCTGCTTCGCCGGCTCCGGGTGTCCTGATAGGCACCGCCGCGACGACCGCGGCTCTCGCGGAAGCATCCGAACCGGCCCTATCCCAATCCGCAGGCGCTTCCTCGAGTACTCTCGCTGCCAAGTCGCCTTCGCCAATCCCCGGCTATCTGTCATTTGGCCCGGACGATGGCGGTCTCGTCGAGGTAATGATCAACGTGATGTGTCCTGCGGATGTGCTGACCATCGACCGACAACTGACGGGCAGTTTCGGTAACGGCGCGCGCCTTTATATGCGCGGCCCCTGGCAAGAGGGTAACCCTGAACCGGGCTATCAATTGCCGCTCACACCCAGCAGTTTTTCGAGGTGGGACTCGCCGGCGCGGATGCAGCCTGCCGGAAACGTAAAAGCAAGGCCTTTGGAGAATTGGGTGAGAGTGGCCGACCGATTTCTCCATGAAAGCGTCCATCAGACCACCCATGTCACAGGCGGCACGATCATGGGCAGCCATCCCGTCACCAGCATCGTCTCTCCTCATCTGCAACACTGGGATGCGGAGAACCCGTTTATCGGCGGTGCATCCATCTATCCCTCCAATGCCGGCTACAACCCGACAGGCTCGTTAGGGGCGCTCGCGCTTCGACTCGGCGACGATCTCAACGATTACGTTGCGTGGCCGCGCCACCTCTGATCCCGATCCAAAAAAAGGATATTCCCAATGAAAGGCGCAGGAAAGATTGGCACGATTATCGCGGCGCTCGTATTTGCGGCAGCAACCGCAAATCCAAGCTACGCGCAGGACGCCGAGCACGGAAAAACCATCTTCAAAGCTTGCGCAACGTGCCACGCTACGGATCAGGCGGTTCGCGTCGGGCCGGGTCTGGGAGGAATCATCGGCAGGAAGTCGGGTACGGTTCCCAGCTTCCACTACAGTGACGCGATGAAGATGTCCAATATTGTCTGGGATACGAAGATCCTCGACGCGTATCTGGAATCGCCACAGAAGGTGGTTCCCGGAAACAGGATGCCCTACGCTGGGCTGAACAACCCAACGGACCGGGCCGACCTCGTTGCCTATCTTGCCACGTTAAAGTAGCGGCTCGTTCAGCGAGACGTCAGCAAGACACCCTCCATTTGGACATTAACATCGATACTGCCGCCTTGTGTGTTTGACCGGCAGAGCACGCGCGGCCGCTTCGACATTGATTGAAGCCACGAGCGCATAGAGGTCAGCGTGTCCGCTCGGACCATGACATCACTGTTCCTGTCATGGCGTCCCTGATGCCCTGCATCAGGGACGCCATGAACGACTATCTCGACGCGCCCAAGTGCTCGAACGGTCCAAGAGATTTGAGCCTGGGAGGATTCTTGGCGAGCGACTCGCGCCCGACATGCTAAGTTCGGAGAACAGTTCTCGGTAAGCTGGACCAGCCTCCGCGGAAGTTTCGGCTCCTTCGTCCTTTGGTTTGACACCGATCGGCGCTCTCACTGGCTCAACGATGACGGTGATCGTCAAAAAGGGACATTTCGCGAATTATCTTTGAAAGCGAGAGGTGACATTTTCTGCCACGCAACCCGGCAGGGAAATAGGACAAAATAAAGAAGCGACTCTGCCTTCGTTTTCGTGAACGTTCTTTGACAAAGTGTGAGTTTATATGAACATCGAAATGATCAAGACTCGACGCACTGACGCAAGGCGACACGCAAAGGTAAGTTTTCAACACTGTCTTGTAAGTCGTCTCGCACATCGGCTTCTTTGTGGCGACTCTATAGGTTGATGATGGAAGCATTAATTCTCCCGCGGAATCGCAAGAGGTTGTTTGAGAAGCGCTTTGACTCTTTGGCTCTGGTTCCCACGGCGGCGGCGATTTGTTATCCATTTCTGCTCAATGCTTTTCATGCTGTCGTCGGCACGGAAGCCGTAAGCCCATCACCGCTCGCAATCGCCAGCGCGACCTTCATCCTGGTCGTTGCGTTCGTCGTGCCGTTTCTTGGGATCGCCCTGGCTTGTCGTCCCACGTCCGCCCCCGGTTCAAGACGCCTCGCTTATGTCAGCGTTGTGTCGCCAACGCTCTATGTCTTTCTCGGCGTCGTCCAGACCTTGATCGAGAGTCCTATTCCCGACGAGGTCGTCTGGTGCGCGATATGGCTCGCGATCGCGATCTGGTCGCAGTCTGCCCGAGATCCGGTCGCTGCAACTGTGCCTGCAGTCGGGGGATGGCGGGTTGTCCACGGGCTAACGGCCGCGGTCCTGTCCCTATATGTGGTGTTTCATCTCACCAATCATCTGTTCGGCTTGATAGGTCCGGATGCGCATGCGGCCGCTATGAAGATCGGACGCGTGGTTTATCGCTCTGCCGTAGGTGAACCGTTGTTGGTGGCGACCATGCTTTTCCAGATTGGCACCGGCCTCTTTCTGGCATGGCGGTGGAGCGCCGCGGCGCATGACTTCCAGCGGACCTATCAGGTGGCTTCGGGAACCTATCTCTCACTGTTCATTCTCGGCCACATGAATTCGGTCTTCGTCTACGCCCGAGGCTTTCTCGGCATATCGACGGATTGGAATTTCGCGATCGGAGCCCCGACTGGGCTCATTCATGACGCATGGAATATCCGTCTGCTGCCTCACTACGCGCTCGGCGCCTTCTTCGTCCTGAGCCACCTTGCTTCAGGGCTGAGAGTGGTACTGATCGCACACGGTGTCGATCAACGTAATGCCGACCGCCTTTGGGGTGTCTGCGTCGCGATGAGCACCATCGTCGCGGCCGCGATCATCGCGGGAATGTCCGGCGTCAGGATCGGTGCATTGGCTTCGCGACTTGCGAAGTGATTATCGCGCTCGTATGCGCCGCTCCACGCAAAGCGCGGGAGTCCCCGACCAAGGTGGCGCGCCGTGTGAGAGTTTCTCCTTTTTTGTCTCCTGTCGGACGCTCTGGGAAACAACGGAGCGTATCGTCTTGCGGAGCCAATCGATGACCAGCGTCGGGCGACCAACGAAGGAGAGTTGGCTCTGAAATCGTCGTGACTGGCCGCAACGTCACTCAGCAGAGTGGCGGAGACTACGTGAGAGACGGGCGCGGTGTGCACAGCACCAGTCGAGGCCTTCGACGTGATAATCTTCGGGGCCGATCTTCAGAGCGAAGGCCCACTTTTCCCGTGCGATCCTCCCGGGGAATCCTCACTCGACCTATCTAAAGCGCGCGCTACCGCTTTCTCATGTCGGAGATGATGAAGAAAGGCGGTCGGTGTCACTTTCGTTACTTGTCGGAAGGAAAACGAGAACGGCGAAGTACTGCCGAAGCCCACATCCGCCGCGACCTGCGAGATCGCCCGCCGCGCCGAGAGTTGATCGATTGCGAGGGTTATTCTTGCTCTTTGTCGCCAGGCTTTGAAGGTCAATCCTGTTTCTACTGGAAACATGCGGCTGATCGTACGAATCGACGCTGCGGCGCGAACGGCAAGGTCACTTATGCCGAGGAGCACCTGCGAATCCGCTAACGCCAGATCAGCGACGCGTCTTCCGACCATGCTTGTCGGCATCGGAAGGAACACCGGAACGTCGGGTGCCTCGGTAAGCTCGTGAAGAATCAATCAGACTGCAAGCTCGGCTTTTTCGGACTGTGTATCGACGTTGAAAGCGGCGACGATTAATTCCCGTAGAAGCGGTGTAACCGCCAAGGCGAATATGTAATCGAGTGGCCTTTCCGGCGCCCACTTCTGCAAAGCCGATGGGTGCCAATAGATCATCCGCAATTCGGTATCGGAAAGCATGTCGACCCGATGAGGTATGCCGGCCGGCATCCAGAGTGCAAGTTGGGGCGGGACGAACCAGCGTCCTGATACGGTGTAAACATGGAGTGTTCCCGAAGCAGCAAAGATCACTTGTGCTTTTTCATGTGCGTGCAATCCGACGGCCGCACCTCGGGGGAACGTCCTGCTAAGAATCCCGAACGGCATCGGTAGCTGCGCTTGGCGCGTCATATACGTCGATTGGCCACTCATCGTTGACACGCCTTGCTATCATTGCGCGACGAGCCGGTCGAGCGTCCTGTCGCAGACCGTGTTGCCCATGTCGACTCCGACACCTGTTCTAACGAGAGAGCTCATGTTGAAGAGAATACCGGTCACTGGTGTGCAGTTATGGCCAACACAACTCAACTGTTCGCATAACACTAAACGTTTCGCGCCGGAGATTGCATCCTGATGGACGGCGTCGAATGTTTAACCGCGTCGAAGCGCCGCCGGGCAATGCTCTGCATCTTGCTTGGACTTGGTCTAAGTTCCCTCGGAAGCGCTATCGTGAATATCGCCTTGCCAAATATCTCGCGCTCATTCGCAAGCAGTGACGCGGCGACCGTTTGGGTCGTGAATGCCTATCAGCTTTCGGCAACGGTATGCTTTGTTGCCCGTTGCAAGTCTGGCCGAGTCACTCGGTCTGAAGCGCGTTTATGCCGCCGGTCTAGCTATTTTTGTCCTCGCGTCGTTGGGTTGCGCTTTCGCTCCAACCTTGCCGATGCTGGTAAGTGCGCGCTTGATTCAGGGCGCTGGAGCGGCCGGCGTTTCTGTGGCCGGCATTGCATTCGTACGCGTGATCTATCCGTACCGCATGGTCAGTAAGGGTCTCGCGCTGGTCGCATTAGCGGTGGCGATACCCGGAGCATTGGGGCCTACCATCGCCGCGACAATACTTGCCGTCGCAAAATGGCCCTGGTTGTTTCTGGTGAATGCGCCGTTCGGCCTCGCGGTACCGCTATTTATTGCAGCTGCACCACCGGACATTCGGGTTGCTCGCTCTCTCGATCTGACCGGGACCGCTCTCAATGCGTTGGCGTTCGGGCTTTTCGTCGTCGGTGTCGGCACGCTGGGTGTTGGCGATGGGCGCATTGCGATGGGAGAGATCGTAGCAGGTCTTTCTGTCTTTGGCCTCTTCGTTCGACAACAGCTCCAGCACCCTATGCCAATGTTGCCATTCGATCTTTTCCGTGTACCTCTGTTCACCCTATCGATGTGGACATCTGTCTGCTCCTATGCAGCACAAATTCTGGCTTACGTCTCCTTGCCGTTTTTTTTGAGACGGGGATGCATCTTTCTTGTGACGCCCTGGCCGTTCACGACTGCGGTCACGGCTCCGATCGCCGGTCGTTTGACAGTCCGCTACCCCGCGTCGGTGCTTTGTAGCATTGGTTTGGCGTTGTTGGCGGCCGGTTTGCTTCTGATGGTCTTCTTGCCGACAACTCCGGCGAAGTGGGATGTCGTATGGCGGCTGGCGCTTTGCGGTATCGGCTTTGGCCTTTTCCAGACCCCAAACAACACTGCGATGAGGACGACTGGACCCATAGGGCGTAGTGGGATGAATGCTGCGGCTCGCTACGTCGGATGGTCGCTTGGTTCTGCGTTGGTCTCACTGATCTTCGGCTTGGGCGGAGATCATGGCGCGGTCTTTTGTTTGGCCGCCGGAATGGCCTTCGCTCTGATGGGAGCCGCTACCAGCAGCGCTCGTCGGTTCAGGTAGCGTCTCCGAATGCGGGACGCCCGCACCTCGTCGAAGGTTGTGTGGCGATTTGTTCGCCGCTAGACAGACGTAGCTTTCGACGAGCCGCCGCCGAACTCGGGGTACAGGAATCGACGATCAGCCGTGGCATCCGAGAGTTGGAAGATGAAGTCGGGTTGCTTTATACGTCCCCCTGGTGGCGTAACGCTCACCAGTGCGGGCAGAGTTATGCTCGCGTTGCGAACGGTCGTATCGAATACGCCTTAGAAGATGGTGGTGGCCGGAGTCGGGGTTATTGCAGCCGTAAAGGCGCCGCCGATCGAGGTCACGGCGGCAACGGCGAGACCGACCTCATAGCCAGATTCGAAAGACGCGACGCCGGCGGCCAGCGCCACGCCGGTAAGCTGCGCAATCCGGCTCGCCGCATTGTTGATGCCGGAGGCGAGCCCTTCGTTCGTCTGGTCAACGCTCGACATGACGGACGCGGTGAGCGGCGCCACGAGCACTGCGAACGACAGGCCAAGCAGCGTCATGGGTGCGATAACGCCAAGCATCAAAGGTTCCTTCTGACCGAGCGCCATCCAAACATACGCCAGAGCGGCACCTGCCGGTCCCGCGATAAGCATGGTTCGCGCGCCAATCCTGTCCGCCAACCTGCCGAAGACATTCGACAGGAGTCCCACGCCGAGCGTGAAGGGCAGGAATACCAGCCCGGCATCGGTCGACGACAGAGCGCGGCGATCGACGAGATCGAAAGGTAGCAGGAAGAACATGATCGAGATCCCCGTATAGATCATCAGGGTCGCGACGTTCAGCCCGAGGAAGGCGTGGTTCTCAACAAGGCGGGGTGGCGTCATCGGGTGTTCGCTTCTGCGCTCCCAGAATGCGTAGACCGCGAGCCCAACAATGCCGAGCCCGGCGACGATCGCGAGCGCCGTGCCCGTCCGGGCCGGAGCGTCCGCGGCGCCCTGAGCTTCACTAGGTCCGATCTGGCTGAGCGCCCAGGCGAGCGCCCCGAGCGCGGAAGCCAGGATCGTGGCGCCGATCACGTCGAACGGGCGTCGGATGCGGCCATCTTTGGGCGCGAAGACCAGCAGAACTCCCACTGCTACGAGCGCGAGCGGCGGGTTTATCCAGAACACGGAGGGCCAGCCAAGCGTTTCGGTCAGCCAGCCGCCCAGGACAGGACCTCCGGCGGTGGTAAGAGCCGATGCAGCGGCCCATACTCCGATCGCTCGATTTCGCTCCGCGCGCGGATAGGTGGCCCCGATCAGGGCGAGACTGGCGGGGGTGACGATTGCTGCGGCCGCTCCCTGAACGACGCGCGCGGCGATCAACCAGGCGGGCGAAGGCGCCAGAGCGCAAATCGCGGACGCCAGACCGAACAGGACGCAACCGAGCGCGAGCATGCGCGCCTTGCCGTAAACATCGGCGAGCGCGCCGCCGATCAATGTCAGCGAGGCGAGCGCCAGCATATACCCGTTGAGAACCCATTGAATGGAGGCGAGGTCCGCACCGAGGTCAGCGCGCAATCTCGGCAACGCGACGGGCAGCGCCGTCCCGTCGATGAACGCCATCGAGGATGCGAGCACGCAAGCGGCCAGCACAATGCCCCGGTGTCGACCCGCCTCTCCCCGCCCGAGCTCTCCCGGGCCCGATTCCGCATCGATAACGCCGCGGCTGCGCGGCTCTACAAACGGCTGTGCCATTCATCGATCTCCCCGCTATCTGCCGCTGGTCGTCAGTTCTTTGCCAAAGATTTGAGGTGGCGGACAAAGCCGAGCACATCGTCGGGCATCAGACGGCCGATCGCGCGAGTCGAATAGACGGCCGTCACCACCCGGCCTTCGGGATTGAGGACGAAGCCGGTCGCTTGGAGGCAGACGGGATCGTCATTGACGAACGCGCCGGTGACTGCGGAAACCGCTCGCGCGTTGGCGCCGTAAGCGACTGGGAAACCGAGCTTGTGCTTTTCGACGAGCGTTTCCGACTTTTCCCGATCGTCTACCGATACCGAGACGACCTTGATGCCTTCCCCAGCGAATTTGTCCGCCGCTCGCGCGAAAGCGGCAAGCTGGGCGTTGCAGTACGGACACCAGGAACCGCGGTGGAACAGGACCACACCGAACCCGCCGGCCAGATCGCCAGGCAAATGCATTTTGCAGCCACCGACGCGATCAAAGGTTAGAGAGGGAAAGACATCGCCATTTCGCAGCATCACGATTGCTCCGTTGTTTGAGCTGCCTGGCGCTCAAAGTGCCCGCGGTTCCCGCTAGAACGCCCGTCGCATCCGGGAATAGGATAACTTCGCTGATCCCACCTCCGAGAGGCGTGACGGCTTCGATGACGTCGTTGCGAGCCTCCTGGCTTCTCAATCCGGCATCGCGTGTCGGTCGCGGCACCGAAATTCTATGACGACGTTTTGGAGAATGACCATGCAACGCCAGGCGAGGGAAATCACAACTTGTCATCGAGTCGATAGACGATCGTTATTGCCGCTTGCCACACCGCGTGATGCCATAGCAGGAATGCCACCAGCCGGATCTGCAGGGATTCTAAACCCGTTCCACCACGGCATTTCACTGGGGAGATATTGTTTCCATCCCCACGCGTTTATAGCGACGATGAGGTGTCGAGCGTACGTAGAGACGGCTGCTGCTCTAATCTCCAGCCGGCGAAGACCGTGCCGCCTGTCCGCAATTCACCTAGGCAACCCACTCCTCAAGCGTGCTGTCGCGTCGGGCGACATAATCACTACGCCATGTTCGGTTATCGGTTCAGGGGCTGACTAGCCTGACCAACGGATTTGCGTCTCCTGCAGAGTGCGATGTCTTTGTTCATCGCATGGCCTTATTCCAACGTGGCGCCGTGCGCTCGAATGTCAAATCGGTTATTGGTTGCCTGACTCTGCGTCCGTCGCTATCGCGCCACAATCAGCCAGATACCTCATCGAGTTTCAAGCAACCCGCCGAACACCCGAAGAACACAGGTGCGTAGAATGAAATTTCTACTCGAGCGCTTGTCTGACCTCATGCGCGGGTCGTTACCGTCTGAAAGCTTTAGACCCGGGGCGCCGGAGAGAATGAAAACAATAGCGATCCGGCATTTCTAACAACGCGCAGACGGGAATACCCTTCCCATACACCTCATCGATACTTGGTGGCAGCACGGGGGCCCACCGATCACAACGCGGTTGATCCGCGTTCGTGTGTGCGGCCCCTACTCTCGATGTCCAAGAACTCGATCGAGCAGTCCAGCATGAAGGAGTTGCGCCATGCCCTTTCGCTTCATCGCGAAGTCTATCCACACCTACCTAATCGACTATCCTGTTGCCATCGTCTTGATGGTTGCGCCATTCCGGCTGAACTCAGTCAACAGCGGTCCTGTCGCGCTGTGGCTTTCGGCCGTGCCCCGCGGCGCGGCACTGCTGCTGCCGGCTTTCACGGACCATGCGACCGGGCTCCTCTGGGTCATGCGTTACTGGCTGCATACCTGGGTGGACCACGCATTGGGTGCAATCTCCATCACTGCCCTCTCTGCTCTCCATTTTACTGGCTTTGACGCCTGGCACTACTGGTTTCTCGCCGCTGGATCTTGCTGACGACCTCAGTTCTCGGCGCGCCCGAGGTGAGCGCCGCCCAGCGAGCGAACCTCGCCACGCTGAACTACCATGTGAGAATCGGTTCCGATTTTGGCGCCGCATCCCGTTGCGGATGCGATCGCAAGAAAGGTGTGTCGCGCCAATCGTGGTCGAATAGACTGTAGCCAATGACACTACGATCAAGGCCACATATGGCCACCTATCTCTTCGATCGCAGTAAGACCCGCGCGTGAGTTAGCGGAGACAGGTGGCGCCTACTTTCTACACTGCGGGGCCTTGTCCCAGGAGGCCGAGCTCTTCTTCCATCGAGACGTTACTTGCGCCATTCAGGCAAGTGGTCGGCTAGCGGTTACCCCATGTCGGGGTTGATCGCGAATTCCTGGGACCACCGGATTGACGAAGCTGATGAACTTCGTGTGGGCAGCCATTCGACTGGGCAGCATAATCATCAAGACCGATACTAATGGTTCGTCCAAAGTAGCGTGAGTCTGAGCACTCTTCTTGCCGTGACCCCGATTGGCCGCCGTCAGCCTTTAAGGTGGGGGAGTACTGTGGTCATTCCATTACCTTACATCCACACCTTTCCAGAATGCGATGTAGCCTTTGATGACCGCAGCTGCATCGGAGAGCTCGGCGTAGTACCACGCTGCATCTTCATTAGTTTGCCATCGACGACAAGCGAATAGTAATTCGCAAGACCCTTCCATGGACACCGGCTGGTCGTCGTGCTCTGCCTAAGATATTGCGTATTGACGGAATCGGGCGGGAAGTAGTGGTTGCCTTCGACGATAACGGTCTTGTCCGATTTCGCTATCATAGTCCCGTTCCACGTCGCGACTGCCATTTCTCATTCCTAACATGCGATAAGCTTGAGCGGATACAATCCATGCTTGATCCGTTCGGTCGGCGCTTGATAGCGTGGTCCGCGAATGCGCGGTCAAACCGGATTGCGAGCTTCCTCCTCCTCGAAGGAGACGGGACGACCTGGACAGCGCCGGTCGGCCGCGTGCATCGATAGGCGCTTGTCGCTCACGGACGAACGCGGATGATGGTCTTCCCATTGATCCGATTGGCTTGGTTGAAGGCGGCCACGGCGTTCTCGAGGGTCGACACAGTGCCGATGTTCGTCCGCAGTCGTCCGTCCCGCACCCGCTGAACGATCTCACCCAGCTGGGCACGATTGGACTCGACAACGAAGTCGACCGCCAGACCGTCGTCGGGCCGAGCCTCGCACGGCCCGACGATGGACACCAACATTCCTCCGGCTCGAACCAGGCGCGCGGACCGCTTCCCGATGTCGCCGCCGATGAGATCGATCACCAAATCGACGCCGCCGACGTCTTCCAGGTCGTCGTTCTCGAGGTCGACGAACTCTTGCGCGCCGAAGTCGAGCGCCTTCTGACGGTGGGGGGCGCGTCCGGTGCCGATCACGTAGGCGCCGGCCTCACGTGCGAGTTGGGTCACGATCGACCCGACCGCGCCGGCCGCGCCGTGCGCGATGACGCTCTGCCCCGCCCGAAGGCGGCCGTGCTCGAACAGTCCCTGCCACGCGGTCAGGCCCGAGATCGGCAGGCTCGCGCCCACCGTGAAGTCGACGTCGCCCGGCAGCGGCGCGAGGTTGCGTGCTTCGACTGCCACGTACTCCGCCAGAGTGCCGTCGCGATACCAGTCGGCGAGGCCGAACACTCGCTGTCCGACCGACAGCCCAGTCGTGCCATAGCCGAGGGCGGTAACCACTCCGGCCAGCTCGTGCCCAGGAATTGACGGTGTTCGGTCACGGTCGAGGCGATCGGTCCAGGTCGAAGGCCACGCCAACTCAGTTCCGACGAATCCCGACGCATGAACCTGAACGACGACGTCGTTTATCGCAGCCTGCGGCTCGGGCCGCTCCACTAGCTTCATTCCGGCCGTTCCCACAGCCTGGTCCGTCACCACTATCGCTTTCATCGTCCACCTCTTCGAGTGTGGTATGTCGTCATCATTCGAATTCCTTTGCAGATCACCGAAAATACGACGCAAAACTCGATGGTCAAATGACGTGTAGCTATGGAATCAATGCCATCGGCGTAAGAAGCGGACGTTTGTACCGCACCTTTGACTATCGCGCGCTGCGTTGACAGTTCCTTTCGACGCCGGAAATTGATGATTTCGAGACGGCGCCGGTAGTCAACCGCGCGCCGGCTCGCCGCGACAGCCGGTCGGCGGGTGATTGGCGCGAGCGCGTGCGGCGCTAGGTGTCGAGAGCCGTGCCGGAACATCTATCCGGCGAGAGTGCGGCACTTCCCTCCGCGAGGACTCGCTCGAGCGAACTCTTGGCGACCGCGACGAGGTGTTCACGTGCCGGTCCACTGGTCGCGACCGTATTACACGCGGTTATCGAAATCATAGCTTTACGAGTCGATTCTTTGCCAATAACGCTGTCGCAGTGAGCACGGTCGTCAGGCCGCGGCCGACGGCGTAAAGCTCGCGGCAGTTTAGAATTGCGAGCACATCCGGAGCCGAGGTGATTACGTCGCAGCACTCTAGGAGCGAGATACGACGATGTTTTCTGTGATTTTCGAGGCGCTCCCCAATAAAGAGAACTGGGATGAATACCTCGACTACGCCAAGATACTGCGCCCCGAGCTGGAGCAGGTCGAAGGCTTCGTCGACAACATCCGCTACAAGAGCCTGACCCGCGAGGGCTGGATCCTATCGCACTCGAACTGGCGGGACGAGAAGTCGCTCGTGCGCTGGCGGATCCACATGCGCCATCACGAGGCCGAGCAGAAGGGCCGCGACGAAATCCTCGCTGACTACCACCTGCGCGTCGGCCAGATCACTGCTGACAATCAAGTGCCGCCGGGGTATGCCCTCACGGAGCAGAGGCTCGAGGAGACCGAAGTCGGGGAGGGAACGACGGTCACGCTGATTAACGCGACTCGACCCGCGGAGTGGAAGCAGACCAACAACCCGTATGATTGCGCCGAGTGGCTTGGCCTGAATCCGTGGGCCGCCGACACCACCTCCTGGGACATCTTCGAGGCCTTGCTCAACCCCGGCGACCTGATCCTGCTTATATCCTGGAAGGACGCAGCTGCAGCTCAGGCCTACGAGGACGCTTCCACGCTGAATGACAAGGCGAGGGTCCGGAGGGTGCGGATCGTGCGCGACTACGGGAAATACGACCGTCGTGAGGCGCCTCAGTATTACGCGGACGCCAAGAACGGCGAGACCCTCCACGCCTGATATCGCTCCGTCCAGGACCCCGAGCGGACTGAACCGTGGCTTCAGCGTCGACATGCTTGTCGAAGCTTAACCACCCTCCTTCACTATCTGAGAGAAGATTTGTTGCCAGCCAGGTCCTGAACAGGGCTCTGGCTTCGCGCGCGTGTCGGCTCCTTGAGCGTGCCCACCGACGTGGACACGATGGACGAGGACCCGGGCGCTTGTTGGCGATCTCGGTGTCCTGTCATGCTAGGTCTTCAAGGAAAGGCGGCAGCGCGGCCCCCAGCGAGCGGCCGTCGGCACATGTGAAAGCCCAGATGCGTTCCCAAGAATCTTTCCTGGCTGCATCTGGGCTGTGCCGTTACGCTCCCATGGAGATGGTCGACGTGACCGGATAGAGTTCAGACGAGCCGGCTGGCGTAACGACGGGAAAGTCCTTCTCGGGATCGAACACGTTATTGAAAAAGTTCGTCAGAGAGTACATGGCCACCAGCGCGACGATCTCCATGACGTTCGCATCCGTGTAGCCGGCAACGCGGACGGCTTTCAGATCGGCGTCACTGACATTGCCTCGAGTCTCGACGACTTTGCGCGCAAACTGGACGGCGGCGTCCCGCTTCGGGTCGGTGGCATGGCCCCTCCGAGCGAGAATGATTTCATCGGCCGGCAGCTTTGCCATATGCTCAGCCGTAAAGCTGTGAACCGTCAGACAATAGTTGCAGCCATTTACTTCGGAGACAGCAAGGCCGATGCTGTCGCGGGTTTTCACGTCAAGCGCTTTGCTCAAGGAGCCGAGCAGGGTGGCCCAGGCGTTGAACGCGATCGGGCTCTGCGCGAAGGTCGCCATCATATTTGGGGTGAACCCGATGTTCCTGGACAACGCATCGACCGCCGGTTTGCAGTCGGCCGGCACCTGTTCCGGCCTTAGTGCCGCGGTTCTTGGCATCGTAGTCTCCTAATTACTACACGAGATCCAGCACATCAGCCACCGGACGGCGCGGCTTCTGCGGCCAATTTCCCGGACGCTCCGCCCCTACGGACAACAGCATGACCGGTACTTCGTCCTTGGTCAGTCCGAACTCGCGGTGCACCGCGTCGGCATCGAAACCGATCATCGGCGTCGAACCCAGACCCAGCGAACGGGCCGCATAGATCATCGCCGCCGCGCCGAAAGTGCCGGTGCGTACTGCTTCGTCGCGCTGACGCTGCGGGTACTCCATGTACAGATCACGTGCGGGGATTTCCCATTCCGGCACCATCTCTGCCGGCATGATGCCTGCTTCCACCAGCGGTGCCAGCCGCTCTGGTACTACGCCGGAATCGGCCAACTGGCCGCAGACGATGAAGGTAACGGCCGCTTCGGTGATCGCGGGCTGACTCCAAGCGATCGGGCTCAGCCGAGCTTTGGCTTCAGGCGTGCGCACGGCGATGAAGCGCCAGTTCTGCAAGTGGAAGGATGTCGGCGCGGTGGTGCCGATTCGCACTAGCTCGCGGATTTGGTCGTCGCTCAAGATGGCGGCGGGGTCGTAATACTTGGCGGCGCTTCGGCTCAAGATACATTCGATGACGGCGTTGGTCATGGTGATTCCGTTGGTCATGGTGCTCCCGTTGGTCGTGGTGTTACTTAAGCGTGCAGGAAATGTTGCGGTGATGGAGCCCAATCGACATCTCATGCCAGGGACATGGGTAGTTCCCTCAGGTTACCGCGACGAGTCTGCTAGACTGGATGTCGCCGGCCACCGTCACAACTATTGCCTTCATCGTCCATCTGCTCGTGTGCGGTGGGTCGTCCTCTCTCGAATTCCTTTGTATACGAACGAAAATATTGCGGCGAAATTCGATGAGCCAATGACCTTTGGTTATGGAATCGATGCCATCGAGGCGGCGCGCAAAACTCGATGGGGCGGTCGAATACATGCTTCTAACGCCGAAAGGGAGCGTTTGATGGATGGAGAAGCATTGATTTCGAGGAGCGCAAGCAGCCCTCCCCGAGGGCTGCGACGAAGGGATCTCCGAGCGCCGGTGATATGGTGTGAGCTTTCGCCAATTCGACGATGGACGACGCAACTGCCTGTTTGCGCGGGAATTGGCAGGAAACAGAAATTGTCACAACCTAAATTGCTTAATCAGTTTCCGAACTATTCCGAACCGCGCGGCGGCCAAATGCTGCAGGTGCAAGTCCCGGCTGCTGCGATGATTGTAATGCGGCAGCGCGTCGGGAAAGCAGAGACGCTGACATTTCGGAGCCACGTCACAGTTGAAGTGTCCCAAATAGTGGCTACGCGAAGCGCTTCCATTCCAATCACCGGAAGGCCCGCAAGTTCATACGACGGGGCGAGCACGGTGAATTACCGTTCGAACAACGCCCAATCGTCGATACGTTCTGGCGTATCGTCGAGATCACCAACCAAGGCGACATCTGCTTCGCCATCTAGCAGAAGCTCAACCAAGCGGCTTGGCGGCCCTTCCCGAAGCTCGGCGCGGAGGCCAGCGAGGAAGTTGCGAATCTCAGCGATTGGCTCCAGAACAAGCGAAGCGGAAACGGATGGGGCGAGACCGATAGTTCATGGAGCTACTTCCTTTTGCCGAAAGTCACGCGCTTCGAACAGCCTCCGTCGATGCAAGTACGCGCTCGAATATCGGAAGCACCGCCTTCCCCAAGTCAGTGAGGTGGGTGAGTTGACGCTCTCGGTAGATAAGCTGACCCCGAGCTCCTGCTCGAGCTTTTGCATGTCCTTGGTCGGCGCCGGTTGCGTGACGTTGCACATCTCCGCAGCACGCATGAAGTTCAAAGTGCTTGCGACGGCTAGAGAGTACTGGGCCTGGTGGAGCTCCATTGGATGTCCACTCTCAACTATTCTTGCACTAGTGACGTGTGATGGCAACGCAGCAACACGCGGCGCTGAGGCGCACTATTCTAGCGCCACGTTGCCACTAGTGCGGGCGCGATGAACCTGTTTGCGCGTTCCCCGACTAGCGCACACGCTTTCTGGAATCCAGAGCTGCTCACGGCCGAGGATCAGTGCGCCAATCGTGCGCGAATCTGGCTTAGGACGGGAAGGAGCTCGGTTGGGTCACAGCGCCGAGTGTAATCGGCGCTGATATCGGCGTACTCGACGATCCCTTCTGGGCTTATTACGTACCGAGCTGGCATTGTCAGTGTCCAGCTTGACTCGCGATTCACGGCGGCGAGGTCGAGACCACATTCTACTTCAGTGGCTCGCAACTCCCGGGGCAGCTTCCAACGCAGGCCGAAGGCGTGAGCAACCTTTCCGCCACGATCGACGAGGTTGGGGAATGATAAGCCGTTCATTTGCTCAGTGGAGCGGCTCTCGTTCGCAGACTGCTGAGAAACCGCTATGATCGACGCACCCGATGAGCGGAGCTGCCGCGCGACAGCCTGGATCGCGCGCAAATCGAGCTTGCAATAGGGGCACCATCCCCCCCTATAGAAAACAATCAGAACTGGGCCGCTGTTTAGAACGGCGTAGGATGAGATCGCTTTGCCATCGGGATCACGCAGCCGGAATTCGGGAGCATGGTCTCCAGCGTGAATAGCTCTTTCGGCGATGCCAGAGGACACCAACTCGTCAATGGCTTCCTGGCGGACACGCCTAATATGCAGAGGGGTGTTTTCATAACACTTGTCCCTAAGTGCATCGAGCTCATCTTGGAGTCGCATTGCGGTTTCCTCACCGTATATCGACGTTATGGAGGTGGCGGCAGCCCGGCGGTAGTGCCGAAATGCAAATTTGACATATTCTCGCACGACATGAGGGGATGCTCTATCGCACAACCTCCGTCTTGGTCTCGTGCCACTTCTGGAACTTATCTCAGCTTTGCGAGGACGTCGTGTCCAAGGACTTCGGCACGCGAAAACGGCAAAATCGACGAAGAGGCGCATTTTCAGTGGCAAGAGCGCCTGTCGGATGTGAATAATATGGACCGGGGTCGGGGGTTCACAATTCTTATAGAATGAGGGACTGCTTCTCCTCGGAGACCGCTTCACGATTTGAGAGGACGTTTGTAATGCCCGATACCTGCAACGAGGACAATCGCCGGTCGTCGAGAGGCGACACACAGATTGTACGGAACGGGTCCGATAGGCTGCCAAGCCTCAACTGCGGTGATCGACCGCCGAGAGACCCTCAATCGGGATCGATGTAGGGGATCTGGAGTTCAGCCAGATCATCCTCATAGCTGGCCTGAGTGCCTTCGTCGCGGCCGGAAGTAGTCGCCCGCGCGCGTGTGTATATCCGCACTGATGCCGAGAATTTCGCCAACGGGGCAGAGGTTTGCGGCCTCCAGCAAGAACGCGCGTTGTTGCCCATCAAGTTCTCCCTCCAATACAACAGTGCGTTCGAACGAACCTCTTTCGCCCTCGGCGTTGTGATGGAAGCTGACACCCACTTCTAGCCTTTCCAGCGGAAGTTTCTGGCGCCGAGCCTGAAATCGAACGGTCATGGCGGTGCATGCAGCGAGAGCTGCGCTGAGAAGGTCGTAAGGATTGGGACCGGGTGATATATGGCCAACGCCATCCGGACCGCCGATAGGAAACTGAGATGCGTCGACATGGCCAACCAGCGCGCCATGATTGGTGGGATCGTTTGCGACGACAACTTCGCGGATCCTGCGTGCGTTTTTCTCTTGTATCATAGAGTGTCCTTCCATTGTGGTGAGCGGGTCATACAAAGCGGCGTCGGCCGGCCGCCACGGAAACGGGTCCCAACTCCTCTGATCGAAACCCACGCAACGACGAGGATGATCTGGAAACTTTCAGGAGCCCATGACGCCTGCGACCTTGTCTGCCACACGTTGACCGACTGAGAGCTACTCAATCGGATCCCACGTGTCAGTCGGACGAAAGCGCAATGAGCGGCGCAGCCGCCGCAATTGGCGAGCGATTCACGCTCAGTGGGCTCCATGCCGTCGATTCCAGTTCTACGGATTTGATGGCCCTGATCCTCATCCGTCCGCTCTATTACATTTCCAATCAACCGCGTTGAGGCGGCGCCACATCGTCCAACTTATTGATCAACCGGCATGTACGCGCGTAGGTCGATAGCAGCGCAAAGTAGGTCTTGGAATTCATCGCAGATCTCCGTGCCGTATCTACCCCAATCAGTGCGTTCGGTAATTAAATTCGGCGACCATTCGAGCAAAGCTATCATATCCATAACTGGCAGGATTGCTCCGTGAAGTCAGTCTCGAAGCTCCCTGATGAGGAAATCCGTGAACGCGCGCGCGGCTGGCTTAATGGTCTTTCCGCTCACGAATAACGCATTGACTTCCATCGAGCCGAAATCCCAGTCGGACAGAATACGAACGAGCGCACCGCTTTCCAACTCTGCCTTCGCACCGATCAGGCTTGAGGCGACGATACCCAGCCCAGCCTTCGCGGCGGCAATGGCGCCTTCAGTGATTGTCACAGCCAACTGACTTTGCACACGGACGGACGCGACGCGCCCGTCCTTGCGGAACGAGTACGTCGGTGAGAGATGGGCAGGGCCGATAATCATCGCATGGTGTGCAAGATCTGACGGCATCAACGGCGTGCCGTGCTCTTCGAGGTACAGGGGGGCGGCTGCAAGAATGCGCGGAACGTCGATCACCTTCCGCACGGTGGCGCTTGAGTCAGCCAGGCTTCCAAACCGGAAGGCGACGTCAATGCCCTCGGCGACCAGATCCTGATATCGATCGTTAGACAGCAATTCGACACGAAGCGCCGGATGCGCTGACAAAAATTTCGACAGCCTCGGAGTAATCTCCCGGAGCACGAAACTCGACGAGGTTCCGACGCGAAGCACCCCTCGCAGTTCTCCGGTGCCACGAGCCTCGTGGTCGGCCTCCTCAAGCGAGGCCAGGATCGCCTCTACACGCATTAAGTAGGTTGCTCCAGCCTCCGTCAGCGTGACCGCTCGGGTTGTCCGGCTGAACAGTGTCGCGCCCACGTCGGCTTCCAACGCGGCGATAAGGCGTGAGGCCGACGGCTGAGAGAGACCGAGTTCACGACCGGCGCTCGAAAAGCTCCCGACGCGACCTGCGCGGGCAAACAGTTTCAGCGCTGTAAGTCGGTCGTTCATCTGTGGGCACTGCCCGGCGCCCCAGTCTTGGCGACGCGCGGCACGCTCTCGGCCCACACAAGCGCCTCGCGTTCGGTCGCGCTGGAAAGACAGCCGCCCTCCTCCCAAGCCTGCACCAGTGGTAGCTTCTCGACCTTCACCCTTCTCTTGGTGATGTCGTGCGTGTGCATGTCGAGACAAGAGGCACAGTTGTTGATCTGCGAGACCCGCAAATAGATTGCGTCCAGCAGTTCACTCGGCAGACCGCTCTCGATAACATAGCGATGGACGCCGCCGAGCGCCTTGGCCCCGTTGGGAACGATCTGGTTGCAATCGAGCCTCTTGGTCATAATTCTGATCGGTTCGATTTACTTCACAGCGGTGGTGAGCGCCTCGTCGTCGGAGTCGACGACGCAGACTGCGAGCGACTTCACCGGCTCGGTCTTGCTCGCGTTACGGCTGATCGAATGGGTTGAGTTCGGCGGTTCGGACCAGCGCTCGCGGGTCTCGTAGATGGGTCTCAGTTATTCGCCTTCGATTCGATCGCGCCCGAGATCACATGGGCGTAGATGAACGCGGGCTTTGCACTAGCCGCCTGACGCAGGCTCGTTCATGGAGATGACGCAGGGACTTTGCGTACTTCCAGATCGGCGTGCCGGCGACCGAGAGCTTAACCGCCACAAAATGCCATTCCAAGCGAACGAGTCTGAGGTCAAGGCCCAAGAGGGGATCTTTGCGGGAGCGTACGCAGTCACTCGAACTTCGAGGGTGGGCGTGCGCTCGGGGTTAAGCTCTCCTGGTCGCCTCGAACAGGAACCATGTGCGACGTTCCGCCTCGTCGATCCAGTTTTCGATTAGGCCGGCCGTGGCGACATCGCCATGCTCGTCGCAGACATTGCGTGTCTGCCGCATACGCTGGGTGAGCGCTAGGTTGTCTTCCTTCAGCTCGGCCAGCATGTCTTCGGGTGTGACGTAATCGGCATCATTGTCCTGGATATGCTTCACCCTGGCGATTTGGCCAATCGAGCGGATCGTTGTGCCGCCGATCTTGCGAGCTCTTTCCGCGATGTCGTCCGTCATCGCGAAAATCTGCGCGCCCTGCTCATCAAGAAGGAGGTGATAATCCCGGAAATGCGGACCTGAAATGTGCCAATGGAAGTTCTTGGTCTTGACGTAAAGCGCGAACACGTCTGCCAGAAGGACAGTGAGGGCGGCCGAAATATCCTTGGTGGCATTGGAGCCGAGATTGCTCGGGGTGTCTAGTGGCGCCTCACGGCGTTTTCTCGCGTCCTCTACACTCATTTTGATCCCTCCTTCAGGGATGCTGCCGGGGATGGCTCTGAACAAGCAATTTTGCAAAATAGAGTCTGCACGTTTGCAAGGGCTCGGCCCTTTGTTCCGCCTCCGATGACTATCGACTTCGGGCCACCCACGTCGGCTTGCGCCAGAGCTCCCCAAGTCCGGTTCAGATCCTCGACCAGCATCGCCGTGGCGTGGCGCGCGAGTGCCTGGGTCGGGGCGCTCGTGTTGCCGCTAGTGATGCTCGGCATGATCGAGGCGTCGATCACGCGGAGGCCGTCGACCCCGCGGACTCTGAGCCTTGCGTCAACCACCGCTCGCGCATCCTGGCCCATTCGGCACGTGCCGACCGGGTGAAACATCGTTGTCACGACACGCTTGACCCATTCGCCGATCTCGGCGTCCGATTGGATGCGCGGGCCGGGCTCGATCTCTTCCTCGATCACCGGCGCCAGCGACTCCTGCGCCATGACCTTGCGGATCGCGCGCACCGATTCCACCGCGGCCCTCAGGTCTTCTTCCTCACCCATGAAGTTCGGGTTGATGAGGGGCATCGACGTCGGGTCGTTATCGGCCAACCGCACCCAGCCGCGGCTCTTGGGCTGAAGCACTACGAGCTCGAAGGTGATGCCAGAGCGGTCGCCCGTCGGGCTGATTCCATCGGCCGCGATGATAGGCACGTGATAGCATTGGATCGTGGGTTCGGCGGTGAAGTCGGATGGATTCCAGTGGGAAACCGTCTCGATACCGTTGCCCGACGCCGGGCCATCCTTGGTGGCGAAATAGCGCAGGCCCGCCTTCACGCTGCCGAGGCCCTGCGCGGATGCCTGATAGCCGAGATCACCCTTTACGTAGGCACGGACTGGCACGATCGCGTGGTCGTGGAGATTTTCGCCTACCTCCGGAGAATCGACGATTACCGCGATGCCGTGCTGGCGAAGCTGCTCGGCTGGCCCGATGCCAGAGTGCATGAGGATCTTCGGGCTATGGACGCTGCCGGCCGACAGCACAACCTCGCCGGCCGTGATCCTCGCGAGGCCCGTGTCCATGAGTTCGACGCCAACGGCCCGCTTGTTCTCGACGAGGATGCGAAGGACGGTCTTGCCGGTGAGAAGGGTCACGCGGCCCGAGGCGAGGTGGGGGCGCAGATAAGCGTCGACCGCGCTGCACCGCCGCTGATCTCCAACCGTAGATTGCACCGGGGAGACGCCGATCTGTGTCTTGCCGTTATAGTCGGGATTATAGGGGATCCCATATTCCTGGAAGGCCTTGAGGCAATATTGGTTCAGCTCGTTGATGCCCTTGGGCAACTGAACCGCCAGACCACCATCGATGCCGTGATATTTGTCGTGGAAGGTGTCGTTGTCTTCCTGCGCCAAGAAGACGGGAAGCAAATCTTCATACGACCATTTACCAGTGTCGCCGACCGCGTCCTGCCACGCGGCGTAGTCGCGTATCTGACCACGGACGTAGGCCATCGCGTTGATCGAAGAGCCGCCGCCGAGCACCTTGCCTAAACGATATGCTCGCTTGGTGCCGTGCTGGGGAACCGTCTCGTATTTCCAGACATGCCGGTCTTGGGCTAGTATTTTGGCGAAGCCGGCGGGAATCTGGATGAATGGATCGCGATCCGTATCGCCCGCTTCTATCAGCGCGATCGAAGCATCGGAGTGTTCGGCGAGATAACTCGCAACGACGCAGCCGGCCGCGCCCGCGCCAACAATGACAATGTCGTACGCTTCTTGGGACATCAGCGTCTTTCTCTTTCACGCCATTTGTATCGTTCAACCAACAGCAGTAGCTGGCGGAGCGCCATCGCGGCGCCTGATCCTGAGATTGATCGGACTATGCATTTGGAGAGTGACCTTGCAACGCCGGCGAGGGAAATCACCTCTCGTCATAAAGTCGATAGACGATCGTTATTGCCGCTCGCCGAGCGGCGTGATGCCGTAGCGAGGAATGCCACGAGCCGCCTGGCACGCGAAGCCAATTTCTGTTCTGCAGAGACTTCTAAGCTGCGTTCAGTCGCCGAATCGGCAATCAATGCCGTCGCGGCTTCCATAACTGGTGCCGCGAAATTCGCGCAGTGAGCCCGAAAGATGTTCGTGCATTTGTACGAGAACGGCAGGAAGCGCGCGGGCACTGTGGGCATTCATGATCCGCGTGAATAAATTCAAACGCATTTTCATGGTCTAGCGCCTCTTGGAGAGATTTTGCGCGCCAACGCATTCAAAGATCACGCAGGAGGCGGCGCGACTCTGCGTCTTTCAAACGATAACCAATGCACCTGTCAAAGTTACAGTGTGATCGCTACGCCCCGCGTGCTGGTCATGGCATTTCAAGGCGTGGCGCCATGGCTCTCGTTCCGTACGGAACCGACCGAGAATCGGCAGATCCCTCCTGCCGTAATCGAATAGGAAGATTCAATCGATGGCGTACCGTTCAACCGCAAACCTCTCAGCTGAACCGGCGGATTACTTCGAACAGCCGACCGCACGATCGAGCCAAGTGTTTCGTCGGCGCGGTCGCGACGCCAAGCAGAAGCACCCTGCCGATCGTTCGGCGGCTACACGGAATTGTACGCCAGACGGCGCCGTTGGGATCAGATGGCTCTGTCCAAGGAGTCTCTTTCTAGTGACACAGCAGGGAGACTGCGGCCGAACCGGGGGCCACGTTCCCGCCCCTTGCGGGGCGCGCAGGACTGGTCTTTAAGCCCAAGTAATCGCATCTCAAACGAATGGAATGCACTCGTAACCGCCTTGCAATGTATCGGTCTACCTCCTTGTGATTAGGTGAAGTTCGACGGCGGTATGCAGTTGGAGCTCGATCATGCAAGCGAAATGCTGAGCAAAGAGTATTTGAGAACGGCACACAGCATACTCCCGGCGACCAAACAATTAAGGCGCTTGCTGAGACTATCAACGGCGAGCTGCGAAAGCCGCGCGCGCTGATGCGGCTAAAACATCGGCATCGGCGGCCTCGGGCTGAATGTAAGCGCTGACGTGGGAGTTTTCGCCGAAGGCCTCGTCGAGGCGGTCAAGTCCGGCAAGGCGCGCGCGGTCAGCGTGGCCAATTTCAATGCGGACGGCAGAGCTCGGACTAAGTGAAATTAGGGCCAATGCACCGCGGTACGGTCATGCGAAAGATGGGAGCTCACTCCCTCGCGGATCTGGTTCGTAGGGAGACACCATCAGGAGCAGACCGCGCTGAAAATTGGTTGGGAGTACATGAAGGGTGGCACGTGGCAAAACTAACTCATCCGTGCCTACGAAGGGCAAGCAGACGGCTACAGACATGATTACCGTTGTAGATGACGATGCCGCGGTGCGGGAAATGCTCGTCTCGCTGGTTCGATCACTTGGATATGATGCCCGTGCCTCGCGTCTGCTGAAGACTTTCTGGCATCGGATGATTTTGGTAGGTTCACTTGCACGATTACTGACATTCATATGCCAGGAATGAATGGTTTCGAGCTCATGGAGCGACTCGACGCGCGCAGTGATTATTTTCGGTCATCATGATCACCGCCCATACCGAACCTGATCTCGAGGAAAAGGCCATTTTCAGTGGCGCGCTATGCTTTCTGCGCAAGCCCTTCGAAATCGACGTTCTGGTCGGCTGCATCGAGAACGCTTTGAGAGACTGAAAATCAATTCCAAGAGCCGCGCTCTGCAGCTTCTCCACATGATGCCGCGAGGGACCTTATCACCGAGCTATGGGGATGGTGATATGAAAGGCAGCGCCCCGTGGGACGTTCGCTGTCACCCAAATTCGTCCTCTGTGACTTTCGACGATGGATTGGCAGATGGACAGTCCCATCCCCATGCCGGCCGGCTTGGTCGTGTAGAATGGGTCGAAAAGACGTCCAATATCTTCCGCGCTTACGCCTGGTCCCGAGTCTCGTACGGAGATGGTGACGTCGGGCGATGCGTTCACCGAAGTACTGATCGACACTTCGCGCGGACCCTTTGTGCCCTCAGCCAATGCCTGGATGGCGTTGATGATCAAATTCAGAATCACCTGTTGCAGCTGAATCCGATCAGCTTCGACGAAAGGCAAAGCCTCTGCAAGCTGCGCATGCACCGTGACGCCGTTCTTCACCGCCTCGCTGCGCGTAAGCTCAATCACCTCGTCGATCGCGCCATTGAGCTCCGTACGTTCCATACGTGAGGGGCTCTTTTTGGTGAGGTCCCGAATCCGGTCGAGGACATTGCTTGCTCGACGACCGCCTTCGGAGATTCTGCGAAGCAGCTGGCGAGTTTCTTCCAGATTCGGCGGCTGATGTGCCAGCCAACGCAGGGCCGCATCAGCGCTACTGACCGTTGTGGCGATCGGCTGCTTGACCTCGTGTGCGATCGAGGCAGTGAGTTGTCCCATGGTCGCCACGCGGCTCGCGTGCGCAAGCTCTGTCTGGACCTCGCGATATCGCCTCTCGCTCTCACGCGCCACCGCTTCAGTTTGCCTGCGTTCAGTTAGGTCAAGCACGAAAGCGACACCTTGATTTCCAGTTTGCTCGAAGCGTGCGGCGCCGACCAGCACCGGCACGCGGCTGCCGTCCTTGCGGTAATACTCCTTTTCGGAGGCCTGTGAGGTGCCGGTCATTTTCACTTCTTCAATACGCTGCGCGTCGCGGTCGCGCCATTCCGGCGGCGTCAGGTCTGTCCAGCGCATCCGATCTGTGACGAGATCCTCTCGATCGTACCCAACAATCCGGAGAAACGCGTCATTGGCCTCAATAATGCGACCTTCGATATCAAAGATTAATATGCCAATGATGTTGGCGTCCACTAAGCGCCGGATCTTCCCCTCTCGTTCCTTGAGATCGCTGTAAAGACGGGAATTCTCCAGGGCGACTGCTGCCTGCGTCGACACTAATTTCAGCACCTCGACCCGGCTCGGCGCGAAGACGCCGGGAGCCAGGTTATTCTCAAGAAAGATCACGCCGATCAGTTTGGTCTGATTGAGCAACGGCAAGCAGAGAATCGACCGGGCCTGGTGCCGACGGACATATGGATCGGCCACGAACGTAGATTGGATCGCAGTATCGTCGATAATGACGCTTTCGTGGGTACGCAGTACGTAGTGAAGCACTGATTCCGGCAGCAGCGCTTCCGCTACCACCTCGTCTTGCAAGTGCACCGTCACTGTATCGCCGCTGGTTGTCGCTTCCGCTGCGATCCGGAATTCGTTGCCACGCCACAGGATCAGTAAACCTCGTTCCGCCCCGGCCTGCTGGAGCGCGGTGCTCAGGAGCGTGCCGATCAGCTTTTCGAGGACAATTTCCCCCGAGACAGCTTGGGATACTTTGAGCACGGTCGCGAGGTCGAGGTGTTCGACCGGGGCAAGAAACGTGCTTGTGGGATTAGCTAGTTGTTCTACCCCAATGTGCGGATACAACTCATCAAGTTGCCGCAGCTTTCCGTGCGCGCCCCAACGAAGGTAACCATGACGAGCGACGCGAAGGTAGGCATTCGCGATGATCTCACGTCCATGCTTCCGATAGAAGCGTACCGCCATTTCGCCTGCTAACGCTTCGTTATGCACGAACCCGCTCTCTCGAGCCGATTTAATCGCCTGGTCGTACAGACGTTGGGCATCAAGCTCTCGACCTTCGAGGCGGGCGATCTCTGCGCCCACAAGCGCGGTTCGATTCTCGAAATTTGCAGGGCAATTCTCCGCCCATTCTGCGAGCTGTTTGTAGTGGGATACCAATGCTTCGAAATGCTCTGCGCGCCGGCTTGAACATGCGGAATCGAAGAGCGCAGCACGGGAAAGGGCGCTATAGAAATGATACTCCGCCGTTTCAAACGTCGATGTTAATGTCCAAATCAGCTGTTGCGCTTTGAGTGATGCATCGATGGCAGCCTCGTAGTCGCCGGCCGAGAAGCATGCCTGCAGCTTTCGAATCCAGTAGCAGCACGCGGGAAGCGCCATGGCCGAGTTGTTCGCCAAACGACGCTCAAACTTGCGCTCATCAAACTCACCATCATCGAAGGAACCGAATTTCGATGTCACCCCGCGGAGAGTGCGGATAAGCCCGAGCTGAAGCCCTATGGTGTCGATCGAGTGGACAAATCGAGCACTCCGCGCAAGCTTAAGGCTGTTTTCTGCTTCACGTTGCACGTCAACGAGCGGATCCCCTGTCGCAAGAAGGTTCGTGTTCAGGTTCTCACAGGCGACCGTCGCATAAGGAAGGTCGCCGACCTTGTTTGCGGCATCGAACGCCTGACGCAGCAGATCGCGACTCGCCCTGACATGTTTTGTCCAGGGCATGACATGATTTCCGAAGATCACATAGGTCCTATCCCGGAAGCGCTTGAAGTTGCGCTTCTGGACCAGCTCATAACCAAGCTGACCGAATTGAAATCCGGCCCTATAGTTGCCGAAGTGCGGTCCGGCTATGACGCCAAGGGAGGCATAAGGAATACAAGAACCATCGCTGTTGCCGCGCTCGACGCTTAAATTCACCGCCCAGCAGACGGCCAGGCAATATAGATTCGCATCCGTGAACTTGGCTGCCAGCAGGACCATTGTCAGCACGTCCAGAGTTGCACGCGATGCCGGATCACTCATAACAGGCAGATCAATGAGCTCCTCGATTGTGCGACTCCCAAGCTGTGACCAAATCCGCTCATATTCGCGATGTGCTTGCTCCTTCGTCGGATGCGGTGACCATTCAACGCCCAGATGCCGAAGGAATTCGAGGCAGACAGTAACTGCACGATCGCACTGGTTGAGCATCGTGAAGAGATTCATGTGCAAGCACGCAACGGTAGCCAGTTCGACCGTGCCCGCTGCGCGGGACGAAAGCAGGGTCAAGTGCTCCGTCGCCGCCTCCGTTTCACCAGTTAGAAACTCGCATTCCGCGCGGTGCAGCTCTAAGTCGAAGATGAGCTCATGCCGGCGCTCCCAACAGTCGTGCGCCAGCAGCAACGCGCCAGCACTAAAATATTTGAGCGCCGACGCGTACGCCGATGAGGCCTTGGCCCGCTTCCCGGCCGCGAGATTGAGTTCGGCGAGCTGTTCGCGCTCGTCTCGCGAGGTAATCAAAGGGGCGCCGCGATTGAGCTGGCCAACGATCTCGAAGATGTTTTCGTCGCGCTTTCCGGATGGCGTATTTGCCGCAAGGCGCCTGCCTATTTTGAGATGAGCAGCCGGACGGGCCTCCTCGGGAATCAGAGAATAGGCCGCTTCGTGCACGCGGTCGTGGGCAAATCTGTAGGAGCTATCCGAGCGTACGATCAATTCGGCACGAAGAGCCTCCCACAGATCGGCGGTAACTTGCTCCTCGGCCGTCTGGTGCACGACCGAGAGTGTAGCGATGTCAGCACTGTTTCCGAAGCAGGCCAATTTCTGGAGTGCGCTTCGTGTCGTGAGTCCTAGTCGGCTCAGCCTACCGACCATCAGGTCGATCACGTTGTCCGCATAGCCCTTGCCGCGGATTTGATTCAGATCCCAGCGCCATCGGCCCTCGTCGCGGTCGAACGAAAGCCATGTCTCTTCGGTCATAGCCCGGATGAACTGGATAGAGAAAAACGGATTGCCCGCCGTCTTCTCATAGATCAGATCTGCCAATGGCTCGACTTGTCGCATGTCGCAACGCAGAGCATCTGCAACCAACTGCGTCAGATCCTCGTGGGCCAGCGGCGCCAGCACGAGCTCACTGACCGCCGCGCCGTTTTGGCGAATTGTCCGGATCTTGCGCATTAAGGGGTGACCGGGGCTTACCTCGTTGTCGCGGTAGGCGCCGATGAGCATCAAATTGCGGACGTCCGGCTGTCTCAGCAGATCTTCGATCAGGTCCAGCGTCGCCGCATCTAGCCATTGCAGATCGTCGAGGAAGAGGGCAAGCGGATGTTCTGGACGCGCGAATACGTCGATGATCCGGCGAAGGAGCAAATGGAACCGAGCCTTGGCCTCCTGCGGTGGGAGATCAGGAACAGGCGGTTGTTCGCCGACGAAGAGTCTCAGTTCAGGCACGAGATCGATAATGAGCGCGCCGTTCGGACCCAACGCTTGGAGAAGGTCATCGCGCCACTTACCGAGCTCGGCTTCCGGCTTGCTGAGAAAGGAGCGAACCAAACCCTGAAACGCCTGTGCCAGCGTCGCGTACGGGACATCTCGCATGTATTGATCGAATTTTCCCGACGCGAAGAGACCGCGCGGCAGAACAAGCACCTTGTGCAGTTCATTGATGACGGCGGACTTGCCGATGCCGGAATAGCCGGAGACCAGCACGAGCTCCGGTGCGCCGCTTTTCACGACGCGATCGAAAGAGGCGAGCAAAATCTCGACCTCGCGCTCTCTCCCATACAGCTTCTCGGGAATCAGCAGCCTGTCGGGCGTGTCCTGTTCGCCCAATGGAAAATCATCGATGAGCCGTCCGGCCTCTAAATCGATGAGGCAGCGCCGCAGATCGTGTTCGAGTCCAGCCGCCGTCTGATAGCGATCCTCAGCCGTCTTGGCGAGGAGCTTCATGATGATCGCCGATACGACCGATGGGACAGTCGCCGATCGCTCTGCCGGCGCTACCGGCCGTCTTGCGATGTGGCAATGCACCCATTCCATCGGGTCCGCAGCGGTAAACGGCACTGCACCGACGAGCATTTGATAGAAGGTGACGCCGAGTGCGTAGAGATCGCTGCGGGAGTCGATTGACCGATTCATTCGTCCCGTCTGTTCGGGAGCCATGTAAGCTAGTGTGCCAGCAATGGTCTCGGGCGGCTCAGGTGACTGCCGCTCGCGCGGAAGACGCGAGGTGAGACCGAACCCAGAGAGCTTGACCTCTCTGGTGGCGCTGTTTACGAGGATGTTACTCGGCTTGAGATCTTTGTGAATGAGGCCGCTTCGGTGAAGTTTGCCCAGCGCCACAGCGATGCTCATCGCGAGGCGCAAGAAATCCGCCGTTTCCATCGTCATGCCCAGCAGTCGATCGAGCGGCTCGCCGCCCGTATCCTCAAGGACCAACATGGTCCGCGGGCCATCGCGAATTAACTCGAGCGGCCGCGCCGCCCATGCCGCGTCTAGGTTATCCCTCAACTCGTATTCGCGCTTGAGGCGATCGAGGATAGCGGGCGTCGGATCTTCGGCGGCAGGCAATACAACCAGCACGGCGGAGTGGTCAGCGGTGCCGTGCCTGAAACCTCGGCAGAAGACACGTTCGCCGTCCTCCCACAAGACCTCGAACTTGCCATTGCCATCCGTGCTCAACAGAGTGGAGGAAACCAATTTCCTCTCTCCAAGCTCAAGCGAACCACCGCCTTGCGGCTATCGCGGCATACCACGAACAATGAAGGGTGACAATTTCCGGCGTTGGCCCGGAATTCAAGCCGGCATTTCGTCTTGCAAGCCGATATGCCGATATCCTCCAGCAAAGCCGGAGTTTGATTGGGAACCGCCAAAGGCGGTTTTAAGGGATGTTAGGACGATTGATTGGATTTTTGGGCAGCTGAGATTTTCAGCTCAAGCTGCTCCAATTCCCGGTCGGCTAGTTCTTGGTTACGGATGCAGGCTCGGATCACATCCTCATCCCGACCTACGGTAGTGACAAAATATCCGCGCGCCCAGAATTTGTGGCCGAGAAAATTTCGCATCTTCCGTTCGACATTCTGCGCGATCCAGATCGAACTCTTCCCTTTTATGTATCCGATGATCTGTGCCACCGAATATTTCGGAGTATCGAAATCAACATATGGACGTGATCGGGCATCAGATGGTCCTCTTCGATCCGGCACTCCTTGCGGCGTGCGAGATCGTGAAACACTTGGCCCAGATGCCGTTTTATCTTCCCGAACAGCATCTTCTTCGCCACTTCGGCGTAAACACGACGTGGTACTTGCACTCTCAGGTCGCGTGATTAAGATGATTGAACTCCTGTTTTCGCCCCGCCGGGGATGTCCCGAGTTCTGCTGAATTTCTGAAGAGGTCGGCGTTGCCCTCCTTGAGCCGGTAGGCTTAGGGTGCTGATTCCACAAAGGAGAGCAACGCCATGACGAGAGATATCACACCGGCTGGTTCGCCGGCGACCGGGGCTGTGGACTAAGCGTTTGCAGAAGTGCGGGCGAGCTTCGATCGGTTCGGCCTTGCGGCAGAGATCGAGGCGCTCGGCACGATGATGGAGGCGGATGTCACGGCGGCCTGCGGGCCGCGCCACGGTCGCGACGCGGCGCGGCGGGCGCATCGTTGGGGCCGAACGTGGGGACGGGTCGGCTTCCACGGCGAGCGCCCGCGGGTCCGGGGCGTGGACGGCCGCGAGGTCACGATCCCCAGCTGGGAAACGGCAGCGCACGAGGACTGGCTCGGTCGCTGGGCGATGAACCTTATGCTGATCAATGTGTCGACGCGCCGGTTCGGCCGCGCTGTTCGGCTTCCCGAGGGTGACGTGCCGGCACCGCCCGGATCGGGGGTTTCGAAGTCTGCGGCCTCGCGGAGGTTTGTGGCGCTGTCGGCGGCGCGGCTGGCGGACTTCATGGCTACCGATCTGTCCGCGCTCGACCTTCTGGTGGTCCAAATCGACGGGCTGCATCTCGGCGACGATCTCGTGCTGGTCGCCGCGATCGGGGTTGACGGCGAAGGCAACAAGCATCCGCTGGCGCTGGTGGAAGGGGCGACCGAGAACGCCGCAACGGTTCAGGTCCTGCTGGACAACCTGGTCTCGCGCGGGCTCGACCCGACGGTGCCAAGACTGTTCATCGTCGACGGCGCGAAAGCGTTGTCGAAGGTGATCCACCGCAACTTCGGTTCGGCCGCCGCGATCCTGCGCTGCCAGATCCACAAGGCGCGCAACATCATGGAACGCCTGCCGAAAGAGCACCATGCGGCCACCCGTCGGGTGCTACCAGATGCCGGTATGGCCTTGCGATGGGTCGCGGCGGGCATGATCGAGGCCACAAGGGCTTCCGACACCTGAAGGCGCATAAGCAATTGTCGGTTTTGCGTGCGGCCCTTCAGGCTGACCACGATCGCATGACGATCAAGCCCGTTGCCCACGTCACGAGGGCCGCGTAACATTCCTTCCGGCAAACGTCGGCCCGAGGTGGTTCAACAGCGATCGGAACATCTCCCGCCCCGCCATAGGCGGAGGCTTAGCAGGTTTGGTTAGACGGTATAACACGCATACGCCGTTGCCCATAAGGGTCTTCCGGGTCTGGAGAAAGGGCTGATCGACCTGCACTTCGATCCTCGGCGCACGGCGAGCGAGTGTGTGCGACGGCATAATGTGCCACGCCATCTTTCATTTCATGGTGCCGGCCCATCTTGAGACGAAATCGAAGAGACGGCGCAAGTAGGGACGGGACTGGGTTCAGACCGGCATGTCAAAGGAGCCTGGATATGAATTTGTTCACGCCGAAAACAGCAAGTCTAGTAGTGGCCATGGCATTGGTGCTGGCGTGCTATCACCCCGCACGCGCGGGGACGGAAATCCGGATGGCGCTCACCGATCCGGCTGGAAGTACTGTCTATCGTGCAATAACCGAGGTTTTTAAGAAGCGAGTTGAAGAGCTTACTAACGGTCAAGTCGCCGTTACGCTGTTTCCAGGCTCGCAGCTGGGGACATACAAAGAAGCGCTCGAACAAATCCGTGCCGGTGCTCTCACATCACTCTACGACAGCATCGGCACTATTGGACCCTGGGATCCAATCGCCGGAATCGAAAGCGTCCCCTATCTTTACAAGGATGAATCGGACTTCTTTAAAAAATGGCGCAGCCCCGTAGGTCAACAATTACTCGATCAGCTCGCTAAGGATTCCGGGTTTCGATTGATCGGTCCGGCGTTTCGCGGCTTCCGAGTCATGTCAGCGAACCAGAAGGTCGAGAGGGTTCAAGACGTATCAGGGATGAAGCTTCGCGTCCCAGCGATTAAAATCTATATGGACACTTGGAAGGCATTCGGCGCTAATCCAACACCGATTGCTTTTGAACAGGTCTTCACCGCCCTTCAGCAAGGCGTCGTAGCGGGCCAAGAAAACCCTGTCAGCGTGATTTATGACAATCACTTTGACGAGGTTTGCAAATATCTAATCCTCACGAATCACGCCGCCGAAACAGTCGGCGTGATTTTCAACGACAATTGGTGGCAGAAGCAGTCGCCCGAAGACCGCCAGGCGATCGAAACAGCAGCCGCGGCTGTTTCTGATTGGCTCCGAGATTTCACTGACCAGAACGAGGCTCGGCAAATCGATAGTCTTCGCGCTAAGGGAATGACGGTGATCAAGCCAGACATTTCCGGCTTTGTGACTCGCGGCAAGAACGTACCCCTCGATCCAAAGCTTGAAGTTTGGGTCAAACGTTTTGAGGCACTAGATTAGTGTGTCGGTAACATCCTTGGGATTCGTTTCGTCCACGCTTGGCCGTCGTACGCGATCCTCAACGAGAGATCCGCTAGCCAGATCTCCGACTGAGAAATGCGAACAGTCGGAGGACTAGGAACGCAATGGCGGGAGCCGCAAAGTATCGGTCCGCGTAACCATTCAGGTAGATGAAGCAGCTTCTTTGTAAGTCACTACTAACACTAAGAATCTTGCAGGATCGACTTTACCAGGTCGTGATGCTGACCCTTGTTCTTCTTGCGACCTTGATGGTCGCCTCTTTGTGCGCACAAGTATTTTGGCGCTACTTTCTAAATGACTCCCTGATTTGGCCCGAGGAGGTCTCCCGCTACGCCTTTATCTGGGTATCATGCCTTGGGATGTGTGCGGGTGTCCGACGTGGCGATCTGATCGCGATTGATGTTCTATGGGTTGACAGACCGAAGCGAGTACGTCTGTTCGTTTCTCTTATCGCGCGCATGCTAATCATACCACTGCTGATCGTATTCATCTGGGAAGGATCGGCTCTCATTGATGTTGTTGCTGGCCAGCGCACGGCGGGCACGAACATACCGGTTGGATGGGTCTATCTGGCACTACCACTTTCATCGGTGTTCGCTCTTTTGTTTGTCTTTGAAACAATCGCTAGAGATATTTGCGAGCTGTCGATACCAGAGGATCACTCAGAATGAGCCAACTGCTGGTAATCGTCGTAGTGAGCGTAGGCTTGCTATTGCTTTCGGTCCCAGTGGCGTTTGCACTGGGATTGAGTTGTCTTGTCGTGATGGTCCTATGGCCAGGAACGCCTTTTATCTTAGTCGCGCAAAAGACTCTGAACGGGATGGACTCTTTTCCTCTTCTTGCGATCCCGTTCTTCCTATTGGCCTCAGGCGTTATGAATGCCGGCGGGCTTACGGATCGGGTCGTCAACGTGTTCAACAGCATCGTTGGCCCGTTGCGCGGTGGGCTTGCGATGGTCAATGTCGCGGTCAATATTTTCTTCGCTGGAATTTCTGGCTCGGCAGTTGCTGACGCGACCGCTACCGGTTCAGTTCTGATTCCAGCGATGAAACAGAGCGGCTATCCGGGCCCATTTGCAGCAGCATTGACCGCCGCCGCGGCCGCTTGTGGACCAGTTATCCCTCCAAGCATAGCTTTGATTGTCTATGCCGTCGTAGCCCACGTCTCCATTTTCAGGCTCTTTCTCGCTGGTTACCTTCCCGCACTGTTGCTCGCCAGTCTTCTCCTCGGCTACGTCTGGCACGCAGCAGCCAGCCGTGGCTTTCCAAAACAGCCGAGAGTTGGATTGCATGAGATCACTTCGCGGCTAAGACATGGATTCTGGGCGCTCACGATGCCGGTGGGGCTCGTGCTTGGCATATTGCTTGGTGTGTTCACGGTTGTAGAGCTTGGAGCGGTCCTAGTGCTCTACGCTCTCCTAGTATCTCTGATGTATCGTCAGCTGCCAGTCCGAGAAGTACCCAAGATTCTACAGCAGATAGGGCTCGATGCCGCGAATATAATGTTTATTGTAGGGGTCAGCAGCCTGTTAGCGTACCTGATTGCGATAAATCGTATTCCAGATCTCGTGCTCACAGAAGTGCTGTCATTTACACAAAACAAATGGTCGTTTTTGATAGCTGTGAATGCGATATTGTTAATCGCCGGCACGTTACTTGATTCTACCCCGGCCACGATCATCCTCGTTCCTATATTCTTGCCCATTGCTAAGGAGCTCGGGATAGACCCAATTCATTTTGGCATTGTTTTTGTATTCAATTTGAGCATCGGCACAGTGCATCCGCCGGTCGGACTTAACCTTTATGTGACATCAAAGATAGCCCAAGAGACGATTGGCCAAGTAATGATTGAACTCATACCCTTGTACGCCTTGATGCTCATAGTTCTGATATTTGTTACGTTTTTCCCGGAACCGCTATTGTGGCTTTCGAACTTCATGTCCCACTGAGCCGCTCGAGCGTCCACCCCTATCGAGCGCGTCAGCGGTGGCTGAGCCGACCCACTCATCGACTGGCTCGAAAACGTGCGTGGTTGGTTTCATTGGCCGCAGATGATCAACCGCGAAAGGACGGTGACCGAGACGCGCTCGATCGGGCTCGGCCCGAGGACGTCACCATCACCGACGAGGAGACGGAACAAGGCGGCAGCGCCGCGTGCGTCAAGGTCCGCGTCGTCGATCTCGATGTGTATCTCTGCGCCAAGTGGATCGAACCGGGCGACCAGCACCGCAAGCCGGGCTGCTTGATCTTGCGGAACGCACTGCCCCTCCGCTTTCTATTTCACTGGGCTTGACGCCTGGTACTACTGGGTTCTCGTCGCCGAGTCTAGCTGACGACCTAAGCAACGCGCCCGTGGTGAGCGACGTTGCGCCATCCGCCTGTGTCACGGACCTGTCGGACCGAGCCCGAGCGTTTCCGCCATTCTCACCAGATGAGCCAACGATCTCGCTCCCATCTTTCTCAAGACGTTGCCGCGATAAAGCTTAACTGTAGCCTCGCTAATGCGCATTTCGGCCGCTATCTGTTTGTTCGCCAGCCCGACAGTCACGAAGGTCATCACCTGTTGTTCGCGTGCGGTCAAGGATTTGAAAAGAGCTTGAATGTCAGAAACGCTCGTCTCGTGTTGGCGCCTCTTCTGATCCCGGTCGAGTGCCGTTGAAACTGCGTCGATGAGATCCTGGTCGCGAAACGGCTTAGTGAGGAAGTCGACCGCGCCAGCCTTCATCGCTCTTACCGACATCTGGATATCGCCATGTCCGGTCAAAAAAATAATTGGAATATGAATGTTCACTCTTGCCAATTCAGCTTGAAGGTCAAAACCACCTAGACCGGGCAACCTGATGTCGAGAACCAGACAACTAGGAACGTCCTCTAATTCGCTTTGTAGCAATTCCGCAGCAGATTCAAACAGTCGAACCCGTAAGCCAATCGATCGAAGTAGGCTACTGAGCGTCTCACGCATGGGAGGATCATCGTCGACTATGTAGACCATGGGGTGCGCTTTAGGCGGGTCGCGGCGCTGTAGATGGGAGCGATTGATCATGACAAAATCGCATGAGTCGGCAGCACGGTGAATTGAAGGGTCGTCCCCCATCCGAAGCTTACACCCGCCTGTCGCAAACTTCGATAGTCGGCGACGGTCCGGTTCCCTACCGAGGGGTTGATGCGGCCGCACGCACCGACTTGGGCGGCACCGCAACGAAGCAGCCGGGGGCGACAACAAGGCGAACGGAACCTCTACCAGTCCCAGCTTCTATACGTTGGTATTATTTTCTACGCCGAACGGCTAACTGACACGACTCAAGTCGGGTGGCAGGTCGGATCGCGTCGGATTAGCGTTACAATTGAAAGCAGATGATTTCGGCAGCGCCGCCATAAAGATGATCGACCTAAGGGTTCGGTGCCGGGCGCGCCCTTTTAGGCCGAGGTATGACCCCGCATCGCCCGCAGCGCAGCCGAACGGGCAACTGCCCTGGCCGATGTGATCTTGCTCTCGTCCGGTGCCTGTATCGAGTACAAGAGGCTCAAGGAGGAGTGTCTTGGAGCGGACCAATTCACATCGCGCTGCGATCTTCCGGATCCGAACCAAAGCCGCGATAGCTCCGATCGCTTGGACCTCACGCAGCGGGACAACTGCGGCAACAAGGACGGCAAGCACTTTTTCGCTGGAGCATGCGAACGTACACTGTGTTCGGGCTTGCCAACGCTTCTGCGTGCGCCGGGTATACTCGTAATGGATCGGGCACATGCAAAAGCGCCTGTCGTCTCGATTGTGGACGATGACGATTTGATGCGTTCGGTCGTGCGCAGCTTTGTAATGTCGCTTGGACTCACAGTATACGACTTTGCCTCCGCCGCCGAGTTTTTGCAATCTCCCTGGCTGAGCGAGACGTCGTGCCTGATTTCGGATGTTCAGATGCCAAATATGAGTGGCGTCGAGTTGCAGAATGCTTTAATCGCGCAGGGCCGTCGTATCCCTATCATATTCCTTACGGCTTTCCCCGATAAGACTCTTGAGGTGCGCGCGATGAATGCGGGCGCCATTGCTTATCTAAGCAAACCTTTCGATGAACATGAAATGATCAGATGCATCGGCAAAGCCATAAACGCGGCCGGGCTCGGCAGCTCAGAGAAATAGATGTACTGGCGGGCTGATGCTCCTGAATGGCTTGGCGCCACGTTACAAAGTGCCGCGTGGCGGCACAGGCAACGTGAATTGAAAGACCGCCCCTTTGGACGGCTTCGCTGTTGCCCACACTCGACCCCGTGGGCTTCTATGACCGAACGGCAATCGACAGTCCGATGCCCATGCCGCTAGGCTTGGTTGTGTAGAACGGGTCGAAGAGATGCTTGAGAGTCGTAGGGCTCAATCCTGGGCCCGAATCTGCGAGCGCGACGAGGACGTTGCTCGAACCATCGTCGGCGTTGCTGATCAGCAGCTCGCGCAATTCTTCTCTCACTTCTTTCATCGCTCCGACCGCGTTCATGATTATATTGAGTATAACTTGTTGCAGTTGGACGCGATCCCCGCAAATGAATGGCAAGCCTTGCGCCAGTTCGGTCTGCACCGAGATGCCATTTCGCAGCATTTCGCTCCGTGCCAGTTCAAGGACATCGATGATGATTGCGTTGATATCCAGCTGGTCGTTCCGCGGAGGCAGCTTTTTGATGCTGGCGCGAATCCGGTCGATGACATCGCTGGCTCGATTGCCAGCCTCGAGGATACGACAGAGCTATTGCCGCATCTCCTCTGGGTTTGACGGCTTTGCTCGGCCAACGCAAAGCGGTTTGGGCACTGCTAACTGACACTGCGATCGGCTGCTTGATTTCATGGGCAATCGACGCTGTCGGCTGCCCCATCGTGGTGACGCGATTAACGTGTGCAAGCTCCACTTGTGCTTCGCGGTGTCGCTGCTCGCTTTGACGTAAGCCTTCCTCGGCGCGCTTGCGCTCTGTCAAATCGAGCACGAATGCAGGCCCTCGTCGCATCCTTCATTTGAACAGCGCGGCGCCAATAAGGACGAGAACGCGGATGCCATCTTTCCGAATATACTTATTTCTCGAAGGCTGGATGATCCCGGTTGAGTTTAGTTCAGCCTGGGTGAGTACGTCCCGCTCGCGCCATTCCGCGGGGACAGCTCGGTCCAGCGCACGCGGCCCGAAACCAAGTCTTCACGGCCATATCCTACGACACGTAGAAACGCGTCATTGGCTTCAAGTAGCATCCGCAATGGAGAGGGTGTCTGGTTGCGAGCGATCGCCTTTCATTCCCATGCGTCCCGCGTTAACGGATGCAGTTGCGCTCATAATCGCGGCTCAGACACATCCTCGGCCTAGATGGAACAAGCTGACCCGGAAAGGCGATTTCGCTACCAGAGTCTCGACATCCTAACCAAAGGTCTCGTGACCGCACGAATTCCACTACGCCGATCCGCCGCAGGTGCAGTTGAGCCTTGCGACGCGCGCCTCTAGCTTGTGGGGGTGCAGGGGCAACACCGGCTCCAAAGCTCAAAGGTGAAATCACAATGCGCGGAGCAGATGTCATTCATCCAGCCGTTGCGATTTCTCCACTCGATATCGTGACGCTTCGCCAGCGCGTAAACCAAAGGGAGGTTCGAAATGAGTGATTTCTTGGCCTCGTATGTCTTAAGAGTATTGTTTGCGCCCCCTCATTCGGCGCACGGAGGCAATACGACCGCGCGGCGTTGGCGCCGGCTGGCGCCTTTTCCATTCGAACAGTACCGGCCAGAGCTGCACTATATGCGCGGCCCCGGCCCGAAATGGCGAGAGAAGCATAAGCGCGGCGCCGGGCAGCCGCGGCACGATTAGTCGTTTAGGCTAGGACGCACTTTGTAACTGCCGATCCATTTGCACCACGTCTGTTAGTCGCCTGAAAGAGGAACATCATGCGCGAATCGAGCAATTGCATCGAAACGGCCGAACGGAGTGGGAAGCGAAAGAAAAGCGATGTTGTCCTCGAGCCAATCACCTGGAGTATGACTGCGACCTCCGATCCGCACCTAGCTCACAACTTCGAAACTCTGTTGCTTGCCATAGCCGGTCACGATCTCCGTCAACCCCTGCAGATCCTTCAGAGCGCCAACGAGCTCCTAGGGCTCGGACCTCGGACAAGTTCCGAGTTGCGACTCCTTCGATCCAGTCAAGATGCGATTGACCGGTTGAACGACCAGTTGGCGCAGCTAGTGACGGCCCTTCGGTTCCGCGAGCGCACGAAGGAAGCGAGACTCGCGCCAGTGCACGTTGGCCAAGTCATCCGGCAGGTGCGGCGCGACAATGAAGAGACGGCTCTGAAGAAGGGCATCTTCATCCGCTCCGTTCCATCAGATGCATTGATACTAAGCGACCGTCTGCTTCTAAGCGCCGCGCTGCACAACCTGGTGAGCAACGCGGTAAAATATACCGAGCCGGGTGGCCGTATCGTGCTTGGCTGCCGCAACGTAGGCCCGTTCATCCGTATCGACGTGTACGATAACGGCATAGGCATCCCAGGCGATCGGGTGTCCAAGGCCTTCGAACCTTTTACCCGCCTGGATGCTACGCGACGCGACGGCCTCGGCATCGGCCTGTTCATTGTTTGCCAGGCGATCAGACTTCTTGGACACCGCATCGACGTCGCTTCCACTCCATGTCGGGGATCTCGTTTCTCCATTTTCGTTGGCCGTGCGGCGCAGCAGGATTGTGATCAAACATGAAAGACTGAGAACGAGCTTGAGCATCCGGGAGTACGGCCATGAAATTCGTACTGGTCAATCGCAGGACACCTGTCGTTCCGTCGAATTGCGCAGCGTGTCGCCGTCCGGTGGAGAAAGGCTATTTACGCGATCTCTCTACTCTAAGACGGTATTGCGGAGTGGAGTGTTACCCCGGACGGAATGGGAACGTTCCACCTCTTCGACCATACGCAGAGATCACTCCATTCGAGCTGATCGTTGAATGGCAGGAGTCAACGTTCGACATCGTCTCCACGGTATTCGGGTTGGGATGAGCACCAACACGCTGCCTCTTCTGACAGGATCATTCCGAGCATTGCGTATGGCATGTACCGCAGAAATCACGGGAGTGTGTGCTGACCGACTAGTGGTTCATAGTGGTTCGCTGACACCACGCTTATCGGGCGGAGAAACGTTGGCTGATCCGATCCCGATGCAAACCCTGACATTTAGCTGGTCTCGCCTATGATGTTCTACGCAGCCGCGACGTTAATAGGAAACAGCGTCGGTGAGAACACTTTCCGCAACGCGGGTCGACAATTCCGAGCTGGCGCGCAATATCTGTTTCCCCGGATGCTCCGCGACATACACCTTCTTCATCGCCCCTACCTACTTTGGCAACGAACTGGAACGGTCCGAACCACGGCAAATCTTAGAGTATGAGTTATGCAGCTGCAGCTTCATCAGGTGCGATATTTCCTAGCCCTGGCAAGGACACTCAATTTTACGCGGGCTGCGGAGCAATGCAATGTGACTCAGCCGGCGCTGACAAAGGCGGTACACAAGCTGGAGCAACAACTCGGTGGCGCGTTGATTCACCGTGAACGTCACCTCACCCAGCTGACCGAGCTGGGCAAGATGATTTTGCCCACGATGGAGAAAATACTTGCCGCCGCGGAGGCGGTACGGTTTCAGGCGCAAGGCTATCAAAAAAAGACAATCGCCCCGCTCAAGATCGGGCTGGTGCCGTCAGTCTCCGCCGCGCTCATCACGGAATTGTTCTTGGAGCTCGCCAGGATCATCCCTGACTTTCGAGCCGATCTGCACGAGGCAGATGCCGACAGGCTCGTTGCAATGCTTTTGGATGGCGAGATCAACGCCGCATTCGTCGGTGACGCCATGGAGATACCCGAGCGTATCGACCGTTGGCAGCTGTTCGAGGAGCGGTACGTGCTCGTCCTGTCTCGGAAACATCCGATGGCAATGCAAACTGTTATCCCGCACCAAGACTTGCATGAGGCGGTGTTTCTCGAACGGCTCGGATGTGACGTCGCAGACCGATTCAAGCAGGCTTGTTTTGCTGACCATCCAGGCCCTAAAGTTGTCCACAGGAGCGCTCAGGAGTGCCATCTTCAGCAAATGGCATCCGCCGGTTTGGGGGCCATCCTGGCGCCAGAACACGCCCCCAGGCTGCCGTCGCTCGCCGCTATTCCAATTGAGGGCGACCCCGTCCGGCGCGAGGTGCAGCTTTTGGCCGTGGCGGGGAGACAGTATTCGCCGGCACTTGACGCCTTTATCAAGGTTGCTCGTGTTCGCGACTGGATGAGTGCGCTGGACAAACTCCGACACGCATCTGCCCCTGCCCCGAACAAGGACAATGTTCGTAAGGCTGACCCACAAGGCGCAAGCTCCTTGATCTAAATCACGGGCCCCGGTCCCGCCTCGAGTTTGTCGCGGGCACGAAGTCGTGGATGGCCGGGAAAAGCCCGGCCATCACGCCGTTACAGTCGCCACGCGTAGCCTCTTGAATTGACTCGTCTCATTTCCGCGAGGCTTAGGCCCATCCAATTCGGACAGAGCAGCAGCAAGCACGGTTTCGGTCGTCGCTCCCGTGATGGAGTTCAATGCTGGCTTGATTGGTATAGCATGGTGCTCTGCCGACCTAGCGAGGTCTCGAATGTGACGCTCTCCTGCACCGGCAAGGGTATCGAATTGCGAAATCATGAAGCGGCATCGATACATTGTCGAAGACTCCGCAGCGCTTATGAGAACGCGAAAGTTGGCGCGCTGTCTTAAGTCACCGCTCGCAAGCGACGAAAAAGCCTCATAATTTCAGGGAGTCGAGTCCGGACTATCGTGTCGCCCAAGAACAAGGTCAACCGTCGCGAACCTGTGTGTGTGGCCGGGAATGACGCGGATGACGTGTGGCGCGGTCCGGGCGATCTTCCCAGCCTTTCCTGACGTCGAGAGCCAGACACTGAAGCATCGTCGCCTCGTGCGCCTGAAGTTCACTCCGCTCTCGGACTGCCGGACGCTCAGCGCCACACTAACCCACTTCCATGGCGACGGGTGAGTGGAATGGAAACAATAACGACCAGGCATTTCCAATGGTTGGCGTATCGGCATAGGCTTCTGTGCGTCTAACCGGGCTGACCCGTGGCGGTTTGTACGGCGTGCTTGCCAGCATAGGGCGGCGTGATCGTCGTCTTGGGTGGCTGCACTCGACGCGTCGCGAGGACCGTTCGGGCAACCAAGCACGTAGGAGTCACTGATGTCGTTCCGCTTCATCACCAAGTCTATCCACGCCTATTTAGTCGACTATCCCGTCGCGATCCTCTTGATAGCAGCGCCGTTTGTGCTGAAGCTCGGCCAGAGCGGGCCCGTCGCAATGTGGCTTTCGGTTGTTGTCGGTGTCGCGGCGCTATTCTTGGCCGCCCTGACCGACCATCCCACCGGGCTCGTCCGCATCATTCCCTACTGGCTGCACCTTAGGGTCGATCGCGCCATCGGCGTGGTGTTTGTCGTCGCCCCGTTTGCTTTCAAATTCTTCGGGCTCGACGCCTGGTACTACTGGGTCCTCGCTGCCGCCGTCCTGCTAACGACCTCAGTCTTTAACGCGCCTGACGAGCCGTTCGCGCGTTTGGGGTTGAACACGCCCGCAGCGGGTTGAAGGCGGCGACGTCGTGGGTCGCGACGTTTGTGTTCGTCCCTGAGCACTCGGGAAGTGCGAGCGGTTCTGCTTCCTTACGAGCGCTCAGAAGATGACGGTACATGGCATTCCGGGGGCACCATTGATGTCGTCGTCCGAATGCTCGCGGGATTGTGGGCTAAGAAAGGACGCCCATCCTTGGCTTCGGATCGAGCGCTCGCACTGCAAAGCGCCGCACCAGGTCGATCTCGCTACCGTGTCCCATCCGTCGACAACCTTCGTTCATGATCTCGGCGGCATGGCTACGATATCCGGACGAACTCAAGAAGGGCCTGATGCTGCCGTTTTGCCCCTCGCTTCTGCTCCGACTAGCATTGTCTTGAAGGTGATTTCGATGAGCTATTCAGGAAAGGCCGGCCTTGGCACACCGGTCACGTTACTTGCACACTGAGGTCTTGCCGTGCCGTCGGCCTCCTTGCGAACTTTGCCCGCCGCGAACGAATGCGGCGTCGACATCGAGGACATAGAGCGTCTCCTCGGCGACGTTGTCCAACGTTGCCGAAGCGCGCCAATCGCTTGACGGCATCGGCGTAGTCGCCCGCATCCGCTGTTCCCTCATCGAGAACTCAGCCGGCTTGACGGATTCATCGAGAGACGCAAGCGCGATCAGGTTCCGCCTCTCGTCGTAGCTAAGCTCCCCGGAGACATGGATCGTGTGGCCAACCATGATCGCGTGTGTGTATCGGTAGGCATCTTCTCACGGCAAACCGACATAGGCCGCCTCCTTGCCATTTACTCAGCTGCACTTACGTCGTTGCTTTGCATATCGAACCTCCTGGCTTCTCAGCCCGGCATCGCGTCTCGAGTGGCGGCACTGAAAGCTTCGGTACGACAATGCCTTGGAGAAGGACGTTGCAACGCCCGCGACGGAAATCACCTCTCGCCATAGGGTCCACAGACGACGTTATTGCCGCCCCGCCACGTGATGCCGTAGCGAGGAAAGCCACCAGCCGCTTCTGCAGAGATTCCCGTTGCCGCCCTTAGACCAATCGAGGTGACGCACGCCAACGCGCCGCTCTCGTTGACCATGATGCCGCTCCTACGGTTTAGACCGCGCTGAACTGTGGTTATCGCCTTCACTGAAACACGATCCGCTAGCCGGCGTTGGGAGATCCCCGAGCCACACTCGGCCCTGACGGCCTCCCGGCATTGCCTTTATCTCTGGAGTGAGGACAATCATGTTGATTCCAATCTCGCTGAATGGCTGCGCCCAAGCAGATTCTCATTGCGTGTCGGCAATAACCCGCGCTCATAAGCAAGCTTGTAGGCGTATGCGGCCGATAGTCCCTTGCTCATCGCAAGTTCGGTTCCTTTGATGGGATCGCCTAGATAAGCATACAGGATTTGCTCGCGAATCACTTTGGTGATCCTGTTGCGGCTATTCCATCGTCCAGTTGTCAATTGACGCCTCCTTATGCATTGCAACACGCGGCATCAGACGAGTTGGAGCTAGTGGGCGGATCGGCCTTCGACTCGCGCTCAGCCCATGCTCCCCGGCATGAAGCAGCGCGCCTTGGGGTGACCATTTAGGTTGTAAGGCCAAACCATCGTACGGCCAGCGCGGTTCGGTCCATCCACGACAGCGTCGCTCGGAACATCAACCCACTCGCCATCAATGCGTACGCGATAGTGGCCATCCTTAGTTTCCCAATCGGCATCATCAACGCGCTTCGCATCGCTGCCATCGCAGCAGGGCCCATTGCCGCTGTGCAGGCTCTCATACCAACTGTTCAACTCAGGATGCTGATAATCGTGGGCGCGGGCGCGGCCAATTGTAGAAGTCGGCGCCATGACGGCGAATACAATAAGCGTTGCATACCAAATGTGATTGTTCATCTCACACCCGATTCCGGAATCTCTCTGTGCAGTCGGGAAATCTAACCATCCGCATCATGCGACGCGTTCTGAGACCGCCGCTGGTGGCCGTCGGCAAGGGTCTTAAGCCGATCAGCAATCGCCAAGTCCGTCATAGTTCTGGCAGCGCGGAGCAAAGTCCGTGCCGTTTCTAGATATTGCTTGCCTCGTCGTGAAATCTGCAATGTCATGAAGCCCTCGCAGGGTTCTCGGGCGGCTGGTTGAAGGCGATTTGGAGCCAGCCCACCCAATCGCGGTCACTTTCCCTGCGAACTCTGAAGCGATCGACGCACTTCTTGGAGCAAAGCGGGGTTCGCCACGAGTAATGCCGGACGAGACCAAACTTGCCATCACAAACTGCACATCGCGCGGCTCTGCCAGATTTAAGACTTTCCGAAAAGCCGGGCATTGGAGTCTCCTTCCTCGCTGTTAAGTCCTCTTTTTCACCGTCGCATTTCATGAGCTTGTGCGCTTTTAAAACGCACGCAGCGTAGGACGATCGCGATCAGCGGCTCAATTGAACCTAGGTAACCGTCGGGCATCATAAGGGGGCAAAGAACGATACCAAGGTTTATGGCGCTCCCGGCTAAAGCCACACTTCCGCATAGGGTCTAAAATGCGAAGAATCAGTGTGACCACATCTAGTGCGCCGTACCTCGCTAACCAGACCTCGACAAGGCATATGGCCACTTCGCTGATGTGCCTAGAGGCGACGTAACTCGTCCGGGTCAGCTCGGAACGAGTGGCGGTCGGGAGACTTGGCTTCGTGCCACCGCCAGTCCTGAGTGTGCAAGAACAGTTTGATCGTTACCCATGTAACGCAATTCTGCATTCCGAGTTTCTCTGTGGGCATCCAGCGCATCTGCAAAATGACGATGTCTTTCCCTCTCTTACTCGGTCCGCCACCGGCGACGACGTCGCGTTGGTACGCGCAACCTCGAATTGGTCTGAGGGCGGCGACGGGAATCTCTGCAGAATCGGCTGGTGGCATTCCTCGTTACGGCGTCACGTGGCGGGGGCGGTAATAACGATCGTGTATCGACACTATGGCCAGAGGTGATTTCCGTCGCGGACGTTGCAAGGTCATTCTCCAAGGCATCGGCGCACCGAAACTTTCAGTGTCGCCACTCGAGACGCGATGCCGGACTGAGAAGCCAGGAGGTTCGATATGCAAAGCAACGAGGTAATTGCGGCCGCAGTAAACGGCAAGGAAACCGCCTATGTCGGTGTGCCGTGGGATTCCACGTCTATGAATCCATTCGAATGCGCATTCCGAGATACGAGCTCAACGATGAGCTGTGGCTACTGACCTATCCGGACATCCGAAAAACAGGACGAATATACGCCTTCGTGACACACTGCGTCGAGGCGACCAGAGAGCGACGCGATCTAATCCAGGGGCTTTGGCTCCTCGACGACCGGGGGCACCCCTTCGTTTAATGTGATGCCGCACACGATATTTCGATCACAGTTCCACGACCTTTATCGTTCCGTTATGAAAACAGGTGATGGCAGCTCACGTGCGGCGTTTCATTTCGACACCTTCGACCTGAAAGGATGCACGGTCGCATTCGGTGCACTCGTATCCGAAGATGCAAACTCCATGCAACTTAGCAGCACTAGAGGTTGGCGAACTACTCAAGAAGCAAGAGGTTTGATCGTGGAAATCCGGATCGGTACCAGGCGAAGTGATTTAGCCCGCTGGCAAGCCAATCACGTCGCCGATCTTATTCGTAGCGTGGAACCGGCCGCTAAGGTACAAATGGTCTTCGTCAGTTCCCTTGGCGATAAAGATCGACGGTCAGGATTTCAGCAGATTGGCGGCATTGGAGCATTCACGAAGGAGAGTGAAGACACGCTTCTGCGCGACGAAGTTGACCTGGTCGTTCATTCCCTCAAAGATCTTCCGACAAAGTTACAGCCCGGCTTGGTCTTGGCGGCCGTTCCCAAAAGAGAGGATCCTCGCGACGCGATATGCGGCGTTACACTAGATCAGCTACGACCGGGGCTGCGCGTCGGCACTGGATCAATTCGTCGCAAGGCTCAACTTCTCGCTCTATGCAGTGGTCTGGATATTCGACCCATCCGAGGGAACGTTTCTCCAAGGCTGCGTAAGGCAAAGAACCGAGAGGGAATAGACGCGACTCTTTTGGCAGCGGCGGGGTTGTCCCGGCTAGGATTGCTACATGAGACCTCACAGATTTTAGACGCGCATGTTTTCCCGTATGCAGTCGGCCAAGGTGCTCTCGCGGCCGAAGCTCGCGAAGAGGATACGGCACTCATAGCGCTGCTTCAAAAGATTGAAGATCGGCAATCGCGCACCGAAGTGGATGCAGAGCGCGCATTAATGAGAAGTCTCGATGCGGGTTGCAGCCTACCCGTCGGGGTCTCTGCCACATGGCTCGCCGGGACATTAACACTTCGAGGACAGGTGACCCATCCGGACGGCCAAACGAAGATTGCCAATGAAAGCGTGGGTCTTGCCGATCAAGCCGACGCAATAGGCAGAAGTCTCGGGCATAAACTTCTTCAGCAAGGTGCGGAGGAGATATTGAAGGCCGCGCGACGTTCCGTGGAACACCAAAGGCCAGACTGAATTCGCTACCCGGCATGACAACCTTATGTTCTTGGGACGCCAGCATAGCTGGCCCGCCGGAACGGCCGCTCGGCTTAAGCGCACCGCCTCACCGCGCCAAGCCGATGGGTCAAGGTCGCGCAACGCCCGCAGGCCTTTTGCCTTGATACGGCCGGGTTGGTGCGGCCCGGAATCAAAGCGTGATCTTTGAACGTCCGGCCAGAGCTACTTGCGGAGGTCGGAAAAAACCATCCCGGATCGGGCGTCAGTGATGCCGACCTTCGTAACAACCTTATGTTCTTGGGACGCCAGCATAGCTGGCCCGCCGGAACGGCCGCTCGGCTTAAGTGCACCGCCTCACCGCGCCAAGCCGATGGGTCAAGGTCGCGCAACGCCCCGCAGGCCTTTGCCTTGATACGGCCGGGTTGGTGCGGCCCGGAATCAAAGCGTGATCTTTGAACGTCCGGCCAGAGCTACTTGCGG
>NZ_JBANBJ010000055.1:46855-54641 GCF_059803515.1 Bradyrhizobium sp. UFLA05-125
GAGGTCGGAAAAAACCATCCCGGATCGGGCGTCAGTGATGCCGACCTTCGTACTGCAGCCGTTCGGGCTCGGTGAGCAGTTTGGGATCGATTGCTGTCGCGCAATGTCCTTACGACAGAGCAAGCTCGCTGATGTCGATGCAGACCATCAGCATATGAACGGAAATCGCCACTACGAAGGCTTGATGTCCAAGCAGCGTCACCGCCCTATTGGGCTTGCCGTCGTGCGAAGTGAGTGCACGCGCATAGCATCTAATTGGATCCAGCTTCTGACGGGAGTAAGATCCGATTTTATCCAAAAGACCTCATGAATTAAACCGAGGACACTGAGCTTAACTGCCTACACCGCTCAGAAGGGCGCCACGTCGCGGGCTAAGAATGAGCCAAAAGTATAATCAGACCTTCCCGATTGCGGAATGCGATCCTCCCTCAGCAGGATAGAGCGATACAAGCATGCCATGGCCTCAGTTGTTGTTCTGAGATAGCAAGTAAGTCAAACGGCCTGAACGCCGACAGCCGCAGCGGAACGGCGGCATAACGCCCGTCGACCTTCTCTCGTTCCCTTCGGATCACTGCTCGAGCAGAAGGGTCCAATGGTTATGGGATGGGTCGGATAGCAACGACCGCGTAAGAAGAGGCTTCTTGAATCACAACTCCTGAATAGCTGTTTCCGAGAGGTCGCCATGCATCAGATCTACCTCACGATTACTGTTAGCGGTCTCACGCTGCTAGTCGCCATGTATGAACTCGGCGTCGCGATTGTATAAAAGGTCGCGATTCGAGACTGCGGCTGCCAGGTCGTCCGCCAGATGCTTCCTGCCCTTGCTTTGAAGACTCGGTGGCTAACTTGAGCGAAAAAACGGCAGTTTTACTCGTCAATGTGCGCCACCAGCTGTCGGCAACTTTGTTAACCTGAGCGCTTCCCTCCGACCTGCCATGCGCTTACAACCTACTTCGCTGCGAGCTAGCGATATCGTATCGCCAAGCCAAGACGCTGTCACACATCGACCAATGCTTAAACGAGCGCGTCGATCAGCGCGTTGTCGTGATAGGGCGTCAGCGTGATACGCAGCTGTTCGGTGCCGCACGGGACCGTCGGATAGTTGATCGGCTGAAATATAGATTCTGTGCTTGGCGAGTTGCACTTCTCCGGATTTCAAACCCTCGGCACAATGTGTGTGTCAGTTGTCATCAGCGGCGGGTCGGCGGCATTCAGTGCTGCCTTTACCCGCGAGGCGCGGTCCAGATGGCGGTCGCGCTCCCATTCCGAGGCCTTGAGCTGCCTGATCGCCACTGTGGCAGCGGCGCAGACTGCTGGCGGCAATGCGGTCGTGGAAATGTTCCCGGAGCGTAAGAGCGCACTACATGGATGACGTCGGCACTCGCCGCGATGTAACCGCTGAGGCAGCCGAACCGCCACGCCCGGCCAGGCGCTCGAGATCGGCAAAACGTTCGGCGAGCAGGCGAGCAATCGTTGGGGAAAAGAAATGATCGTAAGTTATAGAGCAAACTCTCCGTTCCGGTTGTGCTCAACAATTGGGACTCGCCGATCCGAACAGCCCCATGCCTATCCGATCCATGCGTCGCCTAATATGGCCCCCGCGAAGGGGGGCGCCGGCCCCCGTTAGAAACGGACTGGCCCCCGAAGGCCACGGCGAGGGGACTGAGCGCCGGGCGCCAAGCACTGAGGAGTGTCGTCTGTCTTTGATAGTCAAGTTGATATGCGACAACGAGCAAAGTACGAGTGAAGCGATCCAAATCTCAGCAAATCGTGGTGAATGCATTATGCCGGTGCATCGACCGCATTCGAGCGAGACGTAATCCGCCTTTCGCCCTACGCTCCCTCGCGATTCTGATTGCCGATCATGCAGCGCCATGCCCTGAGGCGCTCCGCCGGATGCTGCTTCATCCATTCGGCAAGTTGTGGTGCGCCTAGCAAGCAGGACTGCATCGTGATCTCAGCGAGGTCGGAGGTGGTGACGGTCTGCTCGTGGCAATCCGCCGGAGAAGACAGACTGCAGAGCACGGCAATGATCTTGATCACGAGAACGCCTCGCCGCCACTGGGCCCCATGAGTTGCGGCCCCTTGTCCCGCTGCTCGCTGACGGGATCTGCCGGCGGGAAAACGCTATCATATCTGGCGCGAGGATCCCGAATGAGTCGGATGCGATCGCGTTCGGATTTTGAGACAAATCGGATAATCTCGTTCATAATCGCTCCTCTTGAATTATTCGCCATTCCTCGTGCTGACGTGAAATTGTTGACGCCGACTTTAAAGACCCGCAGGTGGTCACGAAGGAATCAAAACGTGTGACGGTCCGAATCTTGGAACGGCAGGCCGCCTTTATCTGGGTCGGCCGAGATCGCTTAAAGAATTCTATCCTGCGCCGCTGCGCGTCCATCTGCGGTTTCTGCCGATCAAGGTGCGCGCTTCCATCGACCGTGCGGCGGCCGAGGCTGAAGAGAGTCTTCGCGGGCTCCAGCCGCCTGCTTTCTAGGTGGGAAATGTGAACTTTGGCCCAAAGGATCGCCCGGAGCATGGCGACCTCAATTCGGCTCGCCAAGCACGAAGGTGAAGGGCACAACAAAGAGCTCATCGCCCTGGTCGTCGCTGACATGCAGGACCCAGTCACGCCAATCCTCGAGGCTGCGCTCGCTGGTGAGGGATTGCACGACACGGGTGGCGTAATCGCGCGCCTCAGCAAGGTCGTCGACCACAGCGCCGCGGCGATCGACGAAGACATTCTTCGTGTTCGAGCAGTGGAAATATACCTGGGTCATGTTCAACTCCTTCAAATGCGAGGGTTTGCTACGTTCAGCGGCGCCTCTTTAAAAAAGCTCCTGCGCGCCCCCCAGAGCAGAGCAGTCCCGACGGTCGCCGAAAGGATCGACGCGGCGAACACGGCGACCTTGGCGGCCGAGAAGTCGGTGCCGCTGGGAAACGCCTGCCCGGCGATGAAGAGCGACATCGTGAAGCCGATGCCGGCGAGGGATCCCGCTCCGGCCAACTGCCGCCACGTGTATTCCGTCGGCTTGACGGCGACGCCTGCGCGCACGGTCGCGGCGGCGGCGAGGAAGAAGCCGACCGGCTTTCCTATGGCGAGACCGACGACGATCGCGACCATGAGCCAACCATGCCCAGCGAAGACACCTGTGTTGATCGCCACGCCCGCATTTGCCAGTGCGAAGATCGGAAGAATAGCGTAGCTCGACCGCGCGCCAGCGTGCCGCAGCAGCCGGTCCGCGGGCGATTCAAGTCTGTCGTAGATCGCGTCGAGCGCGTGCAGTGCCGGTGTGGAGGGGCCGTGCCTGAGCACCTCGCCCTCATGCCGGGCCTCCGAGGCGATTATGGTGCTGGCTTGCGCCATCAGGGCGGCCAAGTCGGCGGGCGGCCGCGTCGGAATGAACAGCGCAAGTACCACGCCGGCCAGCGTAGCGTGGAGGCCGCCCGCGTGGACGAACGCCCACAACGCGACGCCCAACAGGATGTAGGGCGACAGCAGGTAGAACCTCAATCGGCCCAGCAGCGCCAGTACAACCACAATCGCCGCCGCTGCGGCAAGGTAGGCTGGATGGATTTCGCGGGAGTAGAACACAGCGACGACCACGATCGCGCCGATGTCGTCGACGATAGCCGCCGCGGTGAGATAGATGCGCAGCTCCACGGGAACGCGCGCGCCCATCACGGCGATCAAGGCGATCGCGAACGCCGTGTCCGTCGCCATTGGGACACCCCAGCCATACGACCAATGCCCCGCTGGGATGACCAGCGCATACAGAACTGCCGGCACGAACATGCCGCCGAGGGCGGACGCAATCGGAAGCGCGGCGGAGCGGCGGCTTGCGAGGTGGCCGACTGTCATCTCGCGCTTCACTTCCAATCCCACGACAAGAAAGAACACTGTCAACAGGCCGTCGTTGACCCAATGGAGGATGGACATCCGGAAGACCGCGTCGCCGAAGCTCACGCCGAGCTCCTGGCGCCAGAACGCATCGAACGCCGGCCCGATCGGAGAGTTCGTCACGACGATCGCCGCCACGGTCGCGATTACCAGCAAAATGCCGGCAGATGGGCCCCAGCTCGCGAAATCGAGGGCTGCCGTGCGGACGCGGTGGCCGAGCGTGCCAAGCATCGCGTCGACGAGAGAGCTCTCGTCCCAGGGTCCGTCGTAGCGCCGGCGGTTGATGTAGAAGGTCGGCGTGAACCTCACGCCACTCGCGCGGGAGCTTGCGATATCCGCCTCCACCCTCGCTCTAGCGCGCCGCGCGGCATCGCTGTCGCCGAGCAGGAAATCGACGTTCATGCCGATGCCGGCGGCCACCGCGACGAGGTCGTCCTCCGTGAGCTCCATCGACATCGTCATCAGCTTGATGTGTGCAGACCAGAACGCCTCGGGCGTTTGGGCAAGCTCAGCTAGCACGGCGGCCCGGAACGCAAGACTGTTGTCCACGAGCGGCCTGTGCCGGAAGGCGTAGCAGACGCGGTCGCCGAGTTGGTCGCGTGCTTGCGCGATGCGCTCGTTGGCAGCCCGGCAGTGCAGGCACGCGTAGCTGCCGTACTCGACGAGTGTGATCTCGGCATCGGCGGGGCCGAGCACGTGGTCCGTCTCGTGGTCGACCGGACGGTCGAGGCGTCCGGGCAGAATCATGAGCTCCATCGCTGAGCCGGTCTCCGACTGTTCGCGCCGGCTACGACGTCGGCGCAGCCGTCGTCGGGTTGACACCGGGGAACACACCGCCGCCAGGTGACGGCGTGCACGCGATCTCCTTGCCGACGATATTGCCGGGGATCCCAGCTGCGTGCACTCGCGGGAGGAAGAGACGCACCAGCGTGCCTGCACCCCGCTTGCTCTCTATACGGACCGCGCCGTCTCGTCCTTCGGCGAAGCGCTGGACCTGGAGAAGCCCGAGGCCGGTGCCACTGCCCTCGGGTTTTGTCGTGAAGTACGGGGTGAAGGCCTGCGAGAGGACCTCTTCGGGCATGCCCTCCCCGTCGTCGGCGACGATAATCTCGACAAATCCCCGGGCTGCGCCAGAGGAAGGTTCGACGTTCCGCGCCGAGACGGTGATCACGCCGCCGTCTGGCATAGCATCGACCGAGTTTCGGCAGAGGTTCAACAAAGCGAAGTAGAGCTCTTCGGGGTCGGCATTGAAGGCCCATAAGTCAGGGGCGATCTCGTTGCGGACTGTGATGTCCGGACGCAACGCCCGATCAAGCGTGCCCGCTATCGCCGCGAGGCGACTGCCTGCGACAAACCCGTCGATCGACTTGGGGAGTGGTCGCGCAGCGCCGAGGAGCTGCCGGCTAAGCAACGCGCCTCGCGTGATCGCCTCGTGCATTTTGTCGACAATGGCTTTTCGGTACGCAGCATCGCTCTGGCACTCGAGCAGCCGCAGGCCGGTCCCGATCACGGCGAGAAGGTTATTGATGTCGTGGACGACGAACTGCGCCAGGTCCGCTATCGCCCTCACCCTCGCCCACCCGTCAGCGGCGACGGCGCCTCGTTTGTCGGGCCGCGAACTGGTGTGGCGCAAAATCCCCGAGACCTCGCCGCCAGACCCGACTAGTGGGATCTCCACGTACGTGGACGCGAGGAGGCCGCTACCGCCATCGCGCGCGCCACTCACCCTTGGGCTGAACGCACGCTGCACTCCAAGCGCGACGCCAGCGCCGTCCACGAGCATGGCGACATCCTCCAGCGGCGGGCGTTCGGCAGAGCCGAAGAATGAAACGCCGATTGTCTGCTTGATCTGCATGTCGGACCTCCTGCCTGTGACCGTTCAACGGAACGCCGACTTCGGCCCGTACACGAGGGCAGACGACGATGGCTCGAAGATTGAGTCCATGACGGTCAAAAGGAAAATCACCTCTCGCCATCGAGTCGATAGCCGACCGTTATCGGAATAGCTAAGAGACGCTTGGCGAGCTGCGGCAGAAGTGCGGCGTTTCCCTCTACGCCGCCTCGCCGGAGCGCAACTCTCGGCGACCGCGAAGAGGTGTTCACGTGCCTATCCTCCGGGCAGGCCTGCATGATGCGCGGTCCAGCCGATTCCACGGCAATAACACTGGTGCCGCGAGCGCGGTCGCGAAGCCGAAGCGCCTGCGTACACCCCACCGCAATCAGAACTGCGAGTACAACCATGCCCAGAGCATTGCAGGACAGCCTGCCCCTGAACTCGCGGTCGCCTACCGGATCGATGCGGAGGAAAAGGAACGCCTGTCGCTCTGAAGGAACTCGGCGAGCGAAACAAGCTTCTCTACAGCATTTGATGCGGTGGCTGCTACTCGCACGGATTTCCAACCCTCTGGCGTTGGTTCAAGATCCCCGCACCGAGGGCGTCGGCGGCGCCGCAGTCCAGACCGCATAGGGTTCGATCCCGCACCGCGAAGACTCGCTCGACCCGATGAATTTGGTCCGGCATGAGCCGGAATTTTCCAAAACTGGAACGCGTTTCATTGCCAAGGGCACTTGCCTCGCGATCTACTCACGTTGCAGATAGGGATCACCGATCGACCAGCCCATCCTAGCAGCGTTCATTGGCGTTATCCGGCTTGGCAAGGAGACAAAAGAGCCCTGGACCGAGCGGCTGTCCTCACAAAAACCACAGCTAGTTGCGGTTCGCGACGAAGCTAACCAGGCGCGCAATATCGTGGAACTAGAAATCGCGAGCAAAGTATGCTGCTGATACGCCAGGGCAATCCCGTGGAGCTGATGATTTCGCCAGGACAACCCAACGATCTCACCTGTGCAGAGACGCTGCTTGAGAATTCCGATCCGGAGGCCTTAATTGGCGACAAGGCCGACGGCGCCGATGCCTTCATCGAAGGCCTCACCGACAGGCAAATCACCCTGGTCATTCCTCCTCATCTTCGCCGCGCGATTCAGCTGCCTCGTGATTTCGCCGTCTATTGCGAGCGCAACCTCGTCGATCGCTTGTTTAACAAAGTCAAGCACCTTCGGGCTATCGCAACGCGTACGACAAGCTCGTCAGAAACTTTCTCGCTGGCGTCCACCTGACCTCGGCCTTCATTTTGCTCAGCTGAAGATAGGCTCTAGCGCGCCGGTCAGTGCGCGCGCTCGTCGGAGAGTTCGGGATCGATTGCGGAGACGTCCAAGACTGCTATCAGTCGCCCATCGACCCCGAACGCCGCCGCGCTAGAGCAGCTATCTGATCGGGGATTGCCCGGAGGTCGGCGCAGCTTCCTTACACGCACGCGCCAGCCTTCGGGAGCGCTGAGGATTTTATCAAAACGGCGGACACGTCGGCGTGTCGGTCCAAGGCGCTGTCGCAAAGGCGCCGACGCGCGGTCCGGGCACGCAACCTGAGCTGTAATATCTGTTGCCGTAGGCTTCATCATCTGAATTGTAAGTCGGATAGCCCCAGTACGAATAGGCAGGATAGCCCCAGTACGAGTTATGGGTGGGATAGCCCCAGTACGAAGGGTAGGGATAACCGCGCCGCACGCGATAGCGCACGTCCGTCGTCACGGCTGGTACCGCCGCCTTGATCGACGTGCCATTGATCGGCGCAGCAGACGATTCGGCCGTCGCGGCCACTGTGATAGGAACAGCAATTGCGACCGCAATCGCGAGGCTGCGGGCTTGATTCTTCATGGTAGCTCCTGTTCGTTCTAAACCAACCCGACGAGAATGACCTTGCAAGCCCCGCGAGGGAAATCACCTCTCGCCATAGAGTCGATAGACGATCATTATTGCCGCCGCGCCGCGTGATGCCGTAGCGAGGAAAGCCACCAGCCGGATCCGCAGCGACTCCCGTTGCCGCCC
>NZ_JBANBJ010000056.1:0-53446 GCF_059803515.1 Bradyrhizobium sp. UFLA05-125
GTTCGAGAACGAGGCGAAACTCGAGGCCTACAAGGCGCACGATCTTTACCAGGAATCAATCAGGCGGGTACGGCCACTGCGCGAGATGCGGTTGGCGGCAGACTACTGTGTATCGACTGATGTGCGGCTCATCACGCGCCGCACGGCGTCCGCCGGCTGAGGCTAAGCTGACCGTCGGTCTCACGAGCTTGCAAACTTCCGACCGAATGTCACTCTCCTTTGGCGGGCTATCATCGGAAGCGCGCGGACGCCAACTCGCAGGTCAAGTGATAGCCCGATGTACGTCCGCGAACTGCAATGGACTGCCCCTGTCACAGCAATGCGGCGCCTCGCCCGCGGGCCCCATCTTACATTTCTAGATAGCGCCGCAAGCCACGAGCTCCTTGGGCGCTACTCATATCTGACTTGCAACCCGTTCGGCACCTATATCATCGCGGACGGGCAGGCGAGCTGGAACGGACAGGCCATTGACGGTGACCCCTGGGACGTCCTTCGCACACTTCTCGCCAAGTATCCGCAAGAGCATCATCCTGATCTGCCGCCATTTCAGGGAGGAGCGGCCGGATTCTTCGGTTACGATCTGAACAGGACACTGGAGCGGTTGCCCGTGCCGGTACGTTCCGGACACCGCTTGCCTCAATCCATTCTCCACTTCTATGACGTCGTCGTCAGTTACGATCACCGCGACGGCAGGTGCTGGATCGTGTCGACAGGTTGGCCGGAGCAGGATCCCGCACGCCGGGCCTCGCGTGCCCGCCAACGAGCCGATGAGTTTGCAGCTCTCCTTGCCGGCCCATACTTGCCGCGGGACAATGCCTATGGCGCAGTCGGACCATGGCAGTCGAACTTCAGCCGCGCGTCTTACATTGCGGCGGTACAGCGCGTCATCGACCTCATTCTGGCTGGCGATGTCTTTCAGGCCAACATTGCGCAGCGCTTTAGCGCCAGGCTCCCGGCCTCATTTGATCCTGTTGCCTTCTACTGCCAACTGCGATCATTGAACCCCGCACCCTTTGCAGCGCTCCTGCGTTACGGCAATCTCACCATTGCATCGAGCTCGCCGGAGCGATTCCTGAAGCTCGACGGACGGCGGGTCGAAACGCGCCCCATCAAAGGCACGATCGCGCGCTCAACGGATTTTGGGGAAGATCAGCGTCGTGCACAACTCCTGGCCGCGTCCGATAAAGACCGGGCCGAGAACATTATGATCGTCGATCTCCTACGAAGTGATCTGTCTCGTGTTTGCACGCCGCATTCAGTCGAGGTTCCAGCGCTGTGCAATCTCGAAACCTATGCCTCAGTGCACCACCTCGTGTCGGTCGTCACGGGAGAGCTTGCAGGGGACCAGGACGCGGTCGGCCTCGTTCGCGCCTCTTTTCCAGGCGGCTCCATCACCGGGGCGCCAAAGGTGCGAGCGATGGAAATCATTGCGGAACTCGAGCAAGCCGCGCGAGAGGTCTATTGCGGGGCGATCGGTTTCATCGGCTTCAACGGGCACATGGATACGAATATTGCGATCCGCACGGTCACGATCGACGACGGCTTGGCTGTCTTTCACGCAGGGGGCGGGATAACGGCGATGTCGGATCCGGCTGCCGAATATGAGGAGACGCTCGCGAAGGCGCAGCGGGTTTTCGACGCATTTCGCGCCATTTCTACCGGTGAACTTTGATTATCATCATCGACAACTACGACTCCTTTGTCTTCAACATTGCCCGCTACTTCCGCCGGCTTGGTGAAGCAACAGAAGTTGTCCGAAATGATGCGATCAGCCTTACTGATATTGTTCGTCTCAAGCCGCGCGCCATGGTCATTTCCCCCGGTCCCTGCACGCCAACAGAGGCAGGCATTTCGCCCTCAATCGTTCGCCACCTCTCAGGTCGTGTCCCGATTCTCGGTATCTGCCTTGGACACCAGTGCATCGGAAGCGTTTTCGGCGCGCGCCTGAGGCGTGCACGTCGCCCCATGCATGGTCGCTCCTCATACGTTGCGCATGACGGCCGCAGGCTATTCGAAGGACTTCCTTCCCCCCTTTGCGTCGGGCGCTACCATTCCCTCATTGTTGAACTCGACCAATCACACGCGTCGCGTCTTATGGTCACGGCGCGCTCGGACGAGGGCGAGATCATGGCCCTTGCACATCGCGACCAGCCTACCTATGGCGTGCAATTCCACCCTGAATCGATACTGACCCAACAAGGAGACGCTCTGCTGACGAACTTTTTGCAACTGGCAAAGAGTTTCCAAGCCTGAGGATGGGCATTTATGTCGCCCGCCTCTCCTCCAATGAGGCGTCGGCGGAATCCGTAACACTTTAAGTCCGATCGCATTTCTCTGCCCTCTGGCTCGACCAGATTGATCGCGCCTTTCGGCAAGCGGAGGGCGGCTACGTCGCCCGGGCACGGCCAGTTCACACATCCCCGACTGCCGACCAGCGATTGACGTTAATCCCACCATTTACTCGCCATCCGTGAGACTGCTCGGCAGGAGAGGCGAATTTCTGCGCGCGGCGAGAAGACGCTAGCTTACCTAAATCCCGGCCCGGTCGGGGTATAAAAAGTCTTGTATCTCACGCGGTGTCAGATTGTAGGCTTTCAAACGCAGCAACCGACCACCTTCAATCCCTATACAGTTGTGAGAGAGACCTTCGTGGATACGCTGGATGTCATTGGCGTCGGGATCGGTCCCTTCAATCTCAGCCTGGCAGCCCTGATCGAACCTACCCCGCTCCGCGCACTATTCCTGGAGAAGCGCGGGGCATTCTGCTGGCATCCAGGGCTGGCGCTGCCGAACTGCCGGTTACAAGTGTCGCCATTCAAGGATTGCGTGACGCTGGTGGACCCCACCAGCCCCTATTCTTTCCTGAACTACCTGGCACAACACGGACGGCTCTACGGCTTTGTCAACAGACGCAATGCTTCGACCTCGCGGCGAGAGTTTACTGACTATTACCGGTGGGTCGCACGACAACTTGGCACGCTTCGCTACAACGAAGAGGTCGTCGACGTCGCGCCCTTCAGGGACGGCTATCGCGTCGATACGAGCACAACGACATACCTCGCTCGCGCCGTCGTAATAGCGGTTGGCGTTGAGCCAACGATCCCCCCGTGTGCCAGACCCTTCATTTGCAACACCGTCTATCACGCCGCTGACTATCTCGACGAGGACTCACCTGGTGCAGACGAGCATGTGCTCGTCGTGGGAGGTGGTCAGAGCGGCGCGGAGATTGTAGAGCACCTCCTCAATCATCCCAGCGCTCCCCGGATTACCTGGGTCACATCGCGCTCAAACCTGTTTGCGATGGACGATACCAGTTTCGTGAACGAGGCCTATGGGCCGGGCTACAGCCGGCGCTTTCATGCCCTGCCGCTCCAGCACCGCCGCACAATCATCGAGCGCGAAAAGCTAACAAGTGATGGCATTTCTGCCGAATTGTGCAATCGCCTCTATGACATTTTGTACGAAAGGAACGTGGAGGGTACGCCGTCTGACAGCTTCCTTCTCCTGTCCAGCGTCGTTGTGAAAGACATCGCGCCCCTTAACAAGCGCTGGGGAGTCAATCTGACGGATCTTGCCACGCAGCAACATCACAGCATCCTCGTTGATCGCATCATACTTGCCACGGGTTTTCGGCCGCGCACTCCACCCTTTCTAGAATCGCTCCTGGGCGGCGCGCATATGGAGGATGGCCTACCCGTGCTGGGCTCGGACTACGCGGTTAGCTTCAATCAGCATATGCCAGGACCGGTATATCTCCAAAATCAAGGTCGTCTGCAGCACGGACTGCAGAGCGCAAACTTATCGCTGGTGGCGTACCGCAACAGTCTCATCATCAACAGCCTCCTCGGACGTCCCTTCTATCTGGATCAATCAGGCCAGCAGATTCTCGATGGTTACGAGTCCACAGGCGCTGCGGATCTGAGCACCGTGCCGGATGCAACGAGACTTGCAGAACATCTGAGCGCAATCACATGAGTGCGTCCCGATCCTCCATCTTACGAATTGTCGATGTGCCCCCTTCAGCTGCGGACCGGCTATCTTGCAAACTGCCCTATCGCGCCTTTGCACCATTTTTGGTCGCATCCAGTATCATTGCGGCAGCTTACGGCACGAGCTTCATATTGCCGGAATATATGGAAGCGCTCGGTATGGAGGGCGACGCCGCGGGTACCGTTATCTCAAGTGGCATGGTTGCAACGATCGTGTGCTGTTGCCTGGCAGGCCGAGTGGCCCAGCGCATTGGCATTATGCTGACGATAGCTGCCGCATCGTTGGTGATGGCGCTGGCCATGGCGGCCTTCGCTGCTGCAGCATACGACACGCGAATGGCATACGCGGGCGGCATGCTCGTCGGTGCAGGATGGTCGGTATTGTTCATCCTCTCGCCGCTGCAGCTTATCCGTCACTTACGTCCCGCAGCCCGTATAGAACATCTGACGATCCTGTCCGGCGCCCAGATGGTAGGACTTGGGCTAGCGGCCCCACTCGGCCACTTTCTGACAGAATGCACCGGCTCCATGGCAATGATGTACGCAGTTTTCGCGATGGCCTGCGCAATCGCAGCCATCTGCGTAGGCGTCGCACGGCATGCCATGTTGAGCATCCCCTCGGTACCCATGCCTCACATCGAGGTCACCCTGGTCGAAACCATCGCCCTGCTCCGACACGCAACAGTCGCACCGATCCTCATGATCGTGGTTGCGGCCTGCATTTTTTCCGGGCTATCGACATATCAGAGCGCCTATGCAGCGTCACGTCAGCTCAATCCCGACCACTTCTTCCTCGTATTCACCGTTACCACCGTCGCGCTCCGCTTTTCAGTCGCCCATATGCTGAACCAAGTGCCCGTACACCGGCTTGCGCTCACGCTCTTTATTGCTACCGGCGCTTCATTGGCGTTGCTCATTATCAATCCTGGCGACACTCTGCTGTATCTATTGGCCGCCGCAATCTTCGCCACAGGCTACGGGCTCAGCTATTCCGCCCTTATCGGAATGGCCGTCAATCTTGCCGGCGAGCGCGGGCTTTCCGTACCAGTTACCTCACAAATCTTCACCTTAGCCTATTTCCTCGGGTTGTTCGGCTTTCCGTTCCTCGGAGGGCAGTTGATCGGTGGATTTGGCGTTGACGCGATGTTGCTCACGCTATTGGGCGCGACTGCCTTTAACGGGGTGCTGGCAATCGCACTTCGGCCAAAGGCAACAACCTACTCTCTGTAATCTTCAAAAAAAGGAGCTCGCACATGCTGACCGAGGCACAGAAGGCAAAATGGCATCAGGATGGATATCTTCGGCTTGAAGGCTTCTTTGATGCGCCTACGCGCGACAAGATCTCTGACTTCGTGGACGGCGTCGCGCGCTGGGATGTGAGCATCGACAAGTGGATGATGTGGTTCGAAAAAACGGCCGATGATCGCAAGATCATCTCAAAGGTCGAGAACTTCCTGGACTACCATGGCGCTCTACGCGAGACGCTGCTGGCCGACGGCCGCATTTGCAACGCGATCAAGACGCTACTTGATGAAGACACGCGGATGCTCAAGGAGCTGCTGATCTTCAAGTACCCTGATAGCGGCGGGTATCGCCCTCATCAGGACATATATCATATACCTCACAAGCTCTCCGAGCGGATGGTGCACGCCATAGCAGCCGTTGCCATCGACGATTCGGCTCCGGACAATGGAGGTCTATTCTTCACTCCGGGTCGCCATAAGGAGGGAGTTTTTCCCATGGATGCCGGTGGCGTCATAAATCCGGACGTGGTCGAGAGCTTTGAATGGGAACCAGTGCCGTGGAAGGCGGGTGACGTCTTTATTTTCGACGACTACGCGCCCCACTACTCACTGCCGAACAAGAGCGATCGCTCTCGCCGCACCCTCTATTTGGTGTTCCAACGCGCGTCGACCGGCGGTCCTGATCGCGCCGAATACAATCGCATGAAGCGCGCCTACAACCCGCCAGAAGGCAAGGTCGCTGACTCTGAAAATCTAAAGACGCCTAACGCTATCTTCTATCGCGACTGATCGCAGCCCTTAAGGAAAGACCACGTGTACACCAAGCAGATCGATCGCTCTCTGATGCGGACCGAATATGGCGTGCTGGTTTGCCGCCTGCTGGAGCATTTACCGGATGATCTCAGCCCCGAGTTCGGTGCCTCGGTCGTTGAGGTCGCCCCCGGTGGGGCGGTCGATCTGCACGCGCACCACGAACACGAACTGTGGCTCTTGATTTCAGGCCAGGGAGAATTCGAAGCTGACGGGCAGACGCAGTCGGTGAACGAGGTGACATTGTTCTACATGCCTCCACACCAGAAGCACGCTATCCGGAATGTCAGCCAGGAGAGCACGCTGAAATTCCTGTCCATCTGGTGGGATTGACATGCGCACCTATTTCGTATGTCCCGCTCCCCCCTGCCCTAACGGCAAATTACATCTCGGTCACATCGGCGGCGTGTATTTGCTTGCCGACATCTTCGTGCGCTTTCAGCGCCTGGCCGGCCACCGTGCGCACTTTATCACCGGCGCCGATGAGCACGGCACCTATACGCTTGTAAAGGCACGAAAGCTCGGCCAACCCGTTGGCGACGTTGCACAAAAGCACATTGACGAGATCCTGCAGGGCCTGCGTGCCATGCACATCACGCCCGATGTCTTCGTTCGCACATCGAGCGAAATACATAAGGAGAACGCGCTAACGATTTTCCGCGAGCTGCAGGAAGCTGGTTATGTCGAGGTCCGCAATGGTGTCCAACTCTATTGCGAGCATTGCGACGAATTTGTCGCGGACTCGCTGGCAGCTGGGAACTGTCCGGCGTGCGGCTCTGCGACCGACAGTAACTTGTGCGAGAACTGTGGCCTCGCCATTCGGCACGACGCCTTATGCAATGCCCGTCATGTCACCTGCGGTCACAATCTTGTACTTAGACCAATTGAGCAGGCCGTATTCGATACGCCTCGCCTTGCGAAGCTGCTGGACACAGCTATTGGAGAAAGTGCTTGGGCCCAGATCATTCGGGACAAGGCGCGCGCTTGGCTATCCAGCGACATGCATGGCTTGCCGATGTCGCGCCACTTCAGTCATGGTGTGGAGTTAGTCGAGCCCGAACCTTTGTTCGGCCAAACCCTGCTCACATGGTTTGAGGGCCTGTGGTGCTTTGACACCGGAATTCGCGAGCAATGCGCCAATGATTTTCTGGGCCCAGAAACAACCTTGCACGACCCTAGCACCCGGCTTGTGTTTTTCATGGGCCAGGACAATCGCTTCTACTATACGGTAGGTGTAACCGGCGCGCTGCTCGCGCGCGGCTACCCGATGCCCACCAATCACTCCATCCAGGATTTCTACAAGCTCGAAGGGGAGAAGTTTTCCACTAGCCGTAACCATGCGCTTTGGGCCGATGAAGTCGCGCGCGAGGTAGACCCCAATGTGCTTCGCTATGCGCTCGCTCGAATTGCGCGACCATTCGGCAGAGATGAAAACGAATTCGACGTTGATCAGCTGATCAGGGCGGCATCACATCTTCGGGTCTGGGAAACGGCATTACGCCAATATGCCAACAATGCACGCACATTGGACAGCAGGCGTTTCAGATCTCGTCTGTACATGCTCGCTCAGCATTACGCTGATGCGATCGAGGAGCTCCGATTCTGGGATGCGCTTGATGTCGTTGATACCTACTTCGAGGTAGCAGATTTTGCGCGTGACGACAGCGGCATGTGGAACCCCGCGCAGATCTCGCTGTTCCTGAGCCTTCTCTATCCTGTGGTACCCGAGCTGGCGATCCGATATGGCCGCCATTTCTTTGGTGCGGCATGGCAGCCATCCTTCGGCAAACCGGCTACAAAAGCAGGCCTGCCACCAAAGGTCGATTTCCCGCATGTCAGCACGGAGATACCTGCGAACTTCATTGCAGCCTACAACGAACGTTTTCGCCCCGATCGGCCTAAGCAAAACACCGGAATTTGAACGACAAACCCCATGAACTCAAATGTATCTCACCGCAGCACTCTGGCTCAGAGCTTTGCACCCTTCAACTACTCAACTGCAAAGAACGCCATCCATTTCGGGTATGGGCTCCCCGATCCGGCGATGTTCTCAGAGCTGGCTTGGCCGGACGCATTGAGCCAAAATACCGGTGTCACCACCGCCGACCTGCTTCAGTATACGGACGCGGTGGGTTTGCCCAAGCTCCGAGAAAAGCTCGCACAACGCTATAACGTGCAGCATGACCAGATTATCCTGACCGCCGGTGCGTCACAGGCTCTGCAATTGGTCGGCGACCTCTGGCTCGACCCCGGCGATGTCGTCCTGACCGAGGACCCATCCTATCTGGGTGCACTGCGCATTTTTTCGATCGCGGGTGCAACCATTCTCCAGCTTGGGATGGGAGCCGATGGCGTCGACCTGAACGAGCTTGAACAGACCTTGCGTCATAATGCCCGCGTGAAACTTTTCTACACGACGCCAGCGTTTCATAATCCGACTGGGCGCCAGATGTCGCGCCCCCATATGGCCCGCCTTGCAGCGATGCTAGCCCAGTATGGCGTGGCTCTGGTACAGGATCTCGTTTATGCGGAGCTGCCCTATGACGGCGAAGTTGACTGGCTGCCACCGGGCGGCAACGTCATTAATATTCACAGCATTTCCAAGATCGCCGGACCGGGCTTACGGGTAGGCTGGGTGCTTGCAGACTGTGACGTCATCGACAGACTGGCTCGCCTCAAATGCGACGGCGGCGTCAGCCCGATCGTCAGCAATATCGTCTTATCGTTGCTGCAATCGGACGCGCTTGACGCGCACATCGTGCGATTGCGCCAGCATTATCGTGCCAAGCGAGACAGCATGCACGCGCTGCTGCAGCGGAGCCACTTTTGCGATTTGGACTATCTTCTTCCAAGCGGGGGTTTTTCGTTCTGGGTTCGGCTGGCTGCAGGAATTGAGGCTGACACTTTCATTAAAGCTGCGTGCTCCGAGCATGACGTGCATCTTAGACACGGCGGAGATAATGGCCCACGCAGTGGCCATTATGTACGCCTGTGCTTCAGCTATCTCCCGACAAGTCTGATTGAAGAGGGCCTAGCGCGATTGGAGAAGTTGCACGCCAAGCTGTACTGATCATCGTCACGCACATCTTTCGAAGATTGATGGTTCGAACTGCTGAGATACGCCCATTCTCCGGCTAGCTCCGACATGCGCCACAACATGCATTCGAGCTTGAGCACCCGAACGGCACTCCGGTGGGATGACCTTTAACGTCTGGCGACATTAAAAATCCGTCATGAGCGCGGCCCCAGTGACGACCAGCCGTACGAAGCGTCCAGGACCGGGCGCACCAGCAACTCCATCCAGGCCAAGACGAGGCCGAGACTGTAGCCGATGGCGGCGAGGATGACGTTGCGCGCCAGCTCACAGCGCTCGAGATGTCAGCGACCAAGATAGCCGTCGGCCTTCATGCGACCAATCTACCGGCTCGATGACGAAGTGGCGCCTGAGCTCGCGCTTGATCACGACGAAGAAGTCGCGCACCTGACCGAAGATCACGACAGGAAGCGGGCTTTCCGACGCGATAGCTCCTCGTCAACATAATTGGCTGCTTGAGCAACTGGTGAGATCTCGGCAGCAATTCAATGATGCCGCCGAACCTCTAGCCATCATACGGTTGCTCAGGGCACACCTCAAAGTGCAGCACGGGCTGGCCCAGGGGAGCGCAGCCCGACATGGTGACGATGAAGTGATTTGACGCCGAACCGATGTGGCTGAGGCTTCCTCTTGCTGAGTACTCGATCTCCGGTAGTTCCGTACGCTGCTTTTTGCTGTGCGCGCACTACCGTCGATGTCCGAGCGGAATGCCTAACTTTAGCGCCTTCTGACGCAATGAACCGACGCTTCGCTTTGTAAGCTTTGAAATTTTCGTAACGGGTGTCTTCGCCCTCGAGTGCGCGCGTAGTTCTTTCACGTCCGCCTTCGTGTACTCGCGACGGACAATCTTCTTGTATTGCGTCTTGGCCATAACAACTCCGTTGGCATTCTTACGCACATCTAGCAGGAATGAAATGAAACTGCCAAGCGCGTGTGAGTTGCAACGCGACGCCTCCTCATGTGTCGGATTTCTCACAGTTTCTTCCCAGCTTGGAAGCGCGCTACCCCCAGATGGAAGCTAATCTCGCCCCCGGGCCGCGGCCAATATGTCATCCCTAAGCAAAACTCTGGCGCAACCGATTGATTCTGCACGAGTGCAATGCCGCATGAGCGTTGGCAAGAATCTATCTCGAGAGGTTTGCGTTCGGTCCCGACCTCGCTGTGGTCGAGATCGCTGAAATTAAGAGCAGCAGTTTCAGCCCTGGTGTTTGCGAGATCGGGGTGACTCTCGTTTTAAGTCTTCTCGTCCAGCCAGCCAATTTTGCGTTTCAGGAATTCGAAGCCGAGCACCTGAAAGGCGGCCTGCTCCTTGTTGTCCCTGCCATAGCCGTGACCGCCGCCGGCCGGCTCGTAGAGATAAGCCTCATAGCCCATCCCCTGGAGCTTGGCGACCATCTTGCGGGCGTGTCCGGGATGGACCCGATCGTCCCGCCGGGTGGTCGCGATCAGGATCGGCGGATAGTCCTGCCCTGGCTTGGCCATATGGTAGGCGGAATAGGTCTTAAGCCATTCCCACTCTGCGGGCTTGTCAGGATCGCCAAACTCGGCAATCCAGCTCGCGCCCGCGAGCAGCTTGGTGTAGCGACGCATATCGATCAGCGGGATGGTGCAGAACAGGGCGCCGAAACGCTCTGGGTACCGCGTCAGCATATTGCTGATGAGAATACCGCCGTTCGATCCGCCTTCTGCCGCGATGCGCTTTGCCCTCGTGACGCCGCGGCGGACAAGGTCGGCCGCGATGCTTGCGAAATCATCATGAGAGAGCCGCTTGCCGGCAAGGCGTCCGGCATCGTGCCACCGCGTGCCGAACTCGCTGCCACCGCGCAAATGTGCCTGCACCGAGGTACCCCCGCGCTCGAGCCACAGCTTTCCAAGCGCGGAATTGTAGTACGGCTTCACCGAGATGCCGAATCCGCCATATCCGCTCATATGGACGGGCGCTTCGCCGGTCTCACCTTTGGGTCCGGTCTGCACATAGGGAATGCGCTCGCCGTCGACCGAGATCGCTTCATGATGGGTGACCACGAGACCATCAGCGGTAAAGGTCTTAGGCGCCTCCTTCAGCAGGGCTGGACGGGCGACGCCCCGCTCCAAGAGCACAATGAAGGGAGGCGTGAGCGGATCCTGGATCTTGGCCAGAAGGTCACCATTGCCCTCAGATGGATCGCGATCAAGTGGCCAGACATCAACGACGCCGATATCGGGAAGCGAGTCCAGCTGCTCGCGGCTCCAGGTGGTGGGGGATGGCGTGCAGATCTCGAACACCGGCCGGAGTTCGTCGAGGATGGAGAGGACGAGTTTGCCATGGACCCAGAAAAATCCCTGCAGTGCTCGTCGCGGCCTCGCCACAAAAAGGACCACGAAATTGCGCTTCCCGGCTAGAAAGGCGGTCAACGATATGCCGATGAGAGTATCCGCCGGGTAGATCACTCCGGCAATTGTCGCAGCCGAGCGGAGCTTCACCGCGAGCCAGTCCTGATGCGCCTGCAGCCAAATATCGGTCGGAAGATCGAGCTTGACGTGCGCCCCTGCCTCGGTTCCGAGCCATGCGTGGAAATTGAAGAAATCCAGCTGCTCGCTGTACCAGACGCGTTGCTGTTGTCCGGTACGTTCGATCCCACAGCTGACGCCCATGCGATCAGGCGACGTCTCGAAAACCACGGCCGCGCGCTCGATGGGTTGACCGCGGCGCCACAATCGCACGGTTCTCGCATAGCCCGATATGGTTGCCATTCCCTCGCCATAGGCGCTGGACAACAGCAACGTATCGGGATCAACCCAACTGACGCTACTCTTTGCTTCCGCCAGCACAAAACCGTCAGCCACAAAGCTCTTCGTGGCCAGATCGAATTCGCGCAGCGTTACGGCATCGCTGCCGCCCCGCGATAGGGCGATCATGACGTGCGAGCTACCAGATAGCATAGCGGTCCAGCTCAGAAGCCAGTCTTCGTTCTCAGTCGCCGCGAGCTGATCGACGTCAAGTAGAGGATCCCATGATGGCTCAGACTTGCGAAATTCTTCTAAAGTGGTCCGACGCCAGAGGCCCCGCGGATTCTTGACATCTTTCCAAAGGTTGTAGAGATGGTCGCCGTGCCGGCTGACATAGGGAATATTGTCCGGACGGTCGTAGACCGAAGCCAGCGCGTCGCGATCCCGCGCGAATGTCGCGCCTCCAAACACCTGCAGAGTTTTGCCGGTCTGTTGCTCGACAAACTCGAGCGCTTCCGGGCCTTCTATCTCTTCCAACCAGAGATAGGGATCATCATCAGGAGCTGAGAGCGTTGGCTTTCCACCCCTTGGCGCTGACGGCGAGCTTGCTTTAGACACCGTACACTCCAATGTTAGCATCAACCGCGCTTTCTATACTCCATCGAGGGCGGCACGATATATTTCCCAGCCTACAACCTGACGCGGCATTAGATTCAAGCTCATTCTGTGAACTACAATTGCGTAGCGAATGTCCGCGGCTTAGGGGCTGGCACGGTCTGAGAAGCTGGACGCATCTCCGCATTTGGACGAAGGCTGCAGGCGATCCTGTTTGTTCAGATCGCAACATTATGTGAGACCGCCGACGGACAGCCTTCCAATCCTGCCTGCCCTCGCTCGCCCCATTAACTTCGGCAACAAGTCCGCCCTTTCCGAAGCCACTTGATGTGGCAAGACGCTATCGGCTTCGAATTTCACAATGTGTCCCATAAAACTCGCATACTATCCTGATTTCTTCACCGTCAACTTGACGCTATCTGCACCAACTTTGCGAAGCAATGGAGCTTCGCCCAAAGGGCATGTCGCCGCACAATGCTCGACATCTGCCTCTGCCATAAATTCATCGGGAGCGCTTTCCGCGGATGGCTTCGCGCGTTCCGTGCAAATCCGCCTTCCTGTGCAACGTATGACCGCCAATCACTTTTCACAGAGCACCCTGTATCTGTTCGAGCTTATGAACATGCGCATCGTAGCCGACAGTGATTGCTAAGGCAGGCGCGGTCGCCATCGCGATGAGACGCGCGGATCTCCGAACGAGCCGTCCCCAAATTTGGCCACTGATTCACTACTGAGAAGCCAAATCGCTCGCCCCAATCCTCGTCGGGCCGCAATCCCACGGGATCCCGTCCAAGAACGCGGAGCGTCGGACACTCAGCAGCACCCGAACACCAGGACACCGGGTTTCGGAGAACGCACATCATCGTCAAACACTCGTGCAAATCGGCACAAGGGGTGGCTGGCTTCATAGAGACGCCCATCTTGCCAACCGTGTCCCGGTGACTGCGGCGATGTCAGAGATCCAACAACTGGCAGTACTATTCCCAATGGCACGCCGTTAGCGACGCTGTTCTCTCGACAGGCTAGATCCGCATCGCATGCCGTGATCGGCACGTCCTTTGCTGAGATGAGGACGAAAGCCCCGCAGCCAAGGCTGCCCGCAACGGGCGGCGCTAGGAGTTCCCGATGAAACCCACCCAGTTGTTGCATCACTCCGCGCCCAATCAGGCCAGCCTTCCCATAAGCCGCGGTGTTTGGCTTGTGCATAGGGTCGGCCCCATTCAAGGTGGTACCGATTAGCGAGATATTTGACGGGGCAGAAAGCTATCGGCTGCATCTTCGGCGTTTGCCGACGGGCGACAAGGCTTTGATCGCGTGCCCGTTCTGACTCTTCGGCCCCCAACCGCGTGGGGCAATCCGTTACCGCAAGCGGAGAGACCATGCTCCAGATAAAGCCCACGAGCGCCCCGGCATCCCAGGGTCGATTGTCACGATGGATCGCATTTCTCTACGGCGTGCTCGCCTACGCGGCTTTCCTCTTCGCAATTCTATATGCGGTAGGCTTCGTGAGCGGCCTAGTCGTACCGAAAACGATTGACACGGGGCCTGGCACCTCGCTCGTCGAAGCGCTTTCCATAAATACGCTGTTGATTGCTCTGTTTGGCATCCAACACACCGGCATGGCGCGCAAACGCTTCCAGAATTGGTTGACGCGATATGTACCGAAATGCGTTGAACGGAGCACCTATGTGCTAATGGCGAGCCTGTGCCTTCTGTTGCTATTCTGGCAATGGCGTCCCATACCGACAATCGTTTGGCAAGTTACGGACCCCGATGTGTCGGTCATGATCGGGACGGCAGCGTTCCTTGGCTGGGTGCTGATGCTCACCAGTACGTTTTTGATCGATCATTTTGAATTGTTCGGACTACGGCAAGTCACGACTAATCTCACGGGCCGCGGCCTACCGGAGCCGCAGTTCCGGACTCCGCTGTACTACGAATTTGTGCGACATCCCATCTACCTCGGCTTCATTATCGCGTTCTGGGCCGCGCCCGTCATGACGATCGGGCATCTGCTCTTTGCAATCGGGGCAACCGCTTACATCTTTGTCGGAATTTTCTTCGAAGAGCGAGACCTCCTCAAGCTGTTCGGGAAGCAGTATCGCCAATACAGAAGACACGTTTCCATGCTCATCCCCTGGCCCAAATCGGAGGAAAGCGATTGAGTCAAGAAGACCCGACCACGCGTCGTCAGGCACACGGCCGCTAGGATCCGAGAGACGAAACATCCACCCCCGGCAGCTCTGTATCGCGAGGGCGCCGTTTTCTCGGCACTCTGACTTTCGGCGCTTCGCCGCACGCAGCAAAGCGTCGCGCCGAGCAAGTCCGACCCAATGAACGAGTTGCAATGGCGGTTTTCGCGCACCCTATGTCGTGAACCAGCTAAGCAACGGAACCGGCGCGACACACTTGAGCCACATCTCGAAAGGTCAGATCAGGTGGCCTCAAGATTCTAATCGCACAGCATGAGAAACAACTCGTCACGAAATTCAAGGACGCTATCGAACCACGAGTTCCCAAACGATCCGGACGTGGCCCCCTGGGCTCGTTGGTCGGAAAATATGCATATCTCTGACACGCAGCTTGCTCTCATCGATCAAGTTCGCAACGCGCCCAACATCTCCTTGGTCAGAGAAGAGCACATACATTAGGCCCCCATCATTTAAGTGCAGGTGCGCTCCTGCGAGAACCGCTGCCATGACTTGGTGGTCTTGATCGAAACACGAACGCTCCAGGTCGTCCCTTGCTTCGCGATTCCAATAGGGGGCAGCAAAGAGAATGACATCGAATTTCTCACCGGATTGCAGCGCAGAATAGGTGTCGCTATGGCGTACGTCAGCTTTGTCCGCGTAACCTAGCCGCTCGATGTTTATCGCCGTCGTGCGAACGGCTTGCGGATTTATGTCGAGCGCCACGAGGCGCCCTGCGCCGGCACGGAGCGCGGCAAGCCCTAGCACACCTGATCCGCATCCGAGATCGAGTACCGTCGCGTCATTTTCGATGCGCCATTTCGACATTAAGGCGTCCGGACCGTGACTTAAGCGTGGTGACAGAACGCCTGGCAGGATCTGTAGGGGCATGCCGTGCACCTCCACATCGTGTGGGAGTTCGCGCAGCCGCAGTTCGGCTAGCATTGCATCGACGTCCGTCATTTGGCACCGTTCAGATGCGCTCGCCCACGTACTCATTTTAACGCTCCATCTTTGGGTACGGACCGCGCGGACCATCAGGACCCACCTGCGTATCAGGCCGAGGCTTAGCGAACTTCTTCCGCAGGCCGGCAGTCTCCATACCTGAGGAGGTATAAAGAAGGATGTGCCGCACTCTATGGAGAACTTGCTAAGGCATCACGGCCATTCCTGCGCGCTTATTCTCGCTCGGATGAACACGACAGCTTCCAAGGAGATCCCTTTCTCGTCTTGCGCATCTAAAGACGACCAGCGCTCCACCCGAGTTGCCGATGCGATGGGCACCAGAATGCATCTGGCCATCCTCGATTAACGAGCTTCGACACACAGCCACCTACTCCGCTGTCGCATTGACCCGCCCGCGAGGTCTCGATGCGCGCGATGCTACTGAGACCAAAGCGTACAACCTCACGCAGCGTTAGATTCAAGCGATTCTTTCGAAGTAAATGTTGCGCCACAGTTACAGCAATTCGTGTTGGTGCTGTTATGACGCGCGCGGCTGGGGGCCCTCTAAGGAAATGAAGCTCGAAATGAAAAACTTGTTGCTTATGACTGCGAGCATCGTCGCACTCAGCGCTGCGGCGCCTGCATTCGCCGCGGATCTCGCTGCACAGCCTGTCTACACCAAGGCGCCGCCGCAACCCGCGCAGGTCGGGCTCGCGGCCTACGACTGGAGCGGATTCTATGCTGGCATCAACGGCGGCTGGGGTTCGAGCCATAACTCCTGGGACTTTGCAGGCACCACCCCTGAGGGCTCCCACGATGCAAGCGGCGGCACGGTCGGTGGGCAGATCGGATATCGCTGGCAGATTGGCCAGACAGTGCTTGGCGTCGAAGGGCAAGGTAACTGGGCCGATTTCAACGGCTCTAATGTCAGCGCTGCCTTTCCGACCAACAGCAATCACACGAGGATAGATGCGTTCGGTTTAGTCACTGGTCAAATCGGTTATGCCGTCAGCAACGTACTGATATACGCTAAAGGGGGCGCCGCAGTCGTGGGCAGCAGCTATCAGATCAACTCCGTTCCCCCAGGCACGCAGCTTGGGAGCGCGGACACTACGCGTTGGGGGGGCGCCGTTGGCGCCGGGCTTGAGGTCAACCTGACGCCGAACTGGTCAGCTGGCGTCGAGTACGACCACGTGTTCATGCCGACCAGCGACGTGAACTTCACGGCCGCCGGTGGTGGTGCGCTTGGGAACGATCGCATTCGCCAGGATTTTGATCTCGTGACCGCGCGCGTCAATTACAAGTTTGGCTGGCCCCTGGTTCTCAAGTAACGATCCCCTGATCTTCAATCGGCGATCGAGAGCCCCGGCCCTTAGCCGGGGCTCTTTGTCGAGATATTCCTCTGCGGGCAACGATCACCTATGTACCTTTTGTGCTTTGCGAGAATTCCCGCGTTAACGTAACTCAGGTCCGTTCTGACGGCCCACGGATGCGTCGGTGAGGCAGTGCTGACGACATCGACTGCGCAGATCGCCAGCGTCTGATTCGTCCGGAAGATTTTCGATCTGGGCCGTAGATTTGTCTCGCCTTCAGTGATCCAGCGTCTCGACCCATCGCCGAAACCACCACCCCCGTACTCCCGTGTTCCAACTTTGACTTTGAAAGCTTCGACAGACCAATGCTTTGGCGTTCGGCAATCAAGGCGCCGTAACAGGCATGCAATCTCCCATTGTGCTCGGCGAGGCACTCTTACACCATTTTTCGGTATGATCTGAAACGTAGCGATGATGCGTGGGCCTCGATGTATGCCGGCAGCGATCGACCATTACGAGACCACCTTGCCTGATGTCTCGGCAAGCTCGGATGGATCTCGCCGCCTATACTTCCGGCAGCGTCATCGATTGGCGTCGCTCAGCGAAATCGCTGACGTCGCGCACGCGCAGTTTGCCCCATGACACCGAGCCAGGCACAGGTCGATAGACGCACCGATGCCCCTGCGCTCGATGTGTTGTACCAAGTCGCGCTTAGCAAAGAATCCCAATAACCATCGTAATGAGACATCCTGAGACTGGGTTAAGCGCCAAAAACGGCGAGCTTTAATGCGACTTCAGGTCCCAATGTCTTGCAAGAGGCGTCTCTTTCGCAAGTATGCCAATACTGCGTATTCTGTATCAAAAGCCATTCGCCACGCGAATACCTGCGTAGAAGTAGATGGGACTAATCAGAATGCATCTTCCGCTAAGCGATCTCGTCGGGCACGCTAGGTAGCACAGAGTTACCTGGTCAGCTGGCAACGGCCGATGAAATGACATCGCCAATCAGTCACGGTCACGACGCAGTGGACGTCGCGACGATTCATGGGGATAGCGCAGCCGTTTGAGCCCATACAGTCACGAGGCCCGCTCCCTTGCAGATACCAAGGTGGTCCTTGCGAGCGGACACCACACAAGCTACGCGACCATTGGTGTTGCCGCTGCAGTTACCGAAAATTCAATAAGACCAAGACGAAGCGCCTTCACAAGGCCTTGAGTCCGGTTCGCTGTCCCGAGCTTTCGTATTGCGTTCTTAAGATGGAAATTCACCGTATTCTCGCTGACACTCAGTATCTTTCCGATTTCCCAGGACGATTTGCCCTCCGCCACCCATCGCAAGCAATCCTTTTCGCGCTCTGATAACGTCACTTTGCTATCGCAAGCGCCGTCCAAAGGTCTTGCGACCTCCGCAAACGCAACATGAAAATGCCAAGCCAGCGCGTTGAGACGCATCACATTCCGCTGAGGATCGGCATCTTCAAAACGGGATGCGAACGATACCACGGATATACGACCTGATGGCCCAAATAGTGGCACGCTGATACCGTGCTTCAGGCCTGCCTCTCTGGCCTCCTCGAGTACACGTTGCTCGCAGGCCTGAAGCCGGTACTCTTTGGCGAGCTGGTCCCATAGAAACGGCCCTGTAAACATCGGTGTCCGCCGGACGACCGGATCGACCGTGTAGTACTTGCGTTCCAAATAGCGCTGGCACCAGTCTGGCGGTACCTTCATAGCTATCAGAGGCGGTGGGCAGCCCGGCAGACGAAGCGGCTCCGCGAAGGTGAGCGCTCCGTAAGCGACTTCAGTGAAGCCCTCTTCGCTCGCACAGCTCACAAGCAGATCAAACAGCGCTTTGAGAGATTGCGTTTGACTCGCGCATTCGACGAAGCTGAAGAGATTCATATGGCGCCTCACGCGATCGGCAGAAAGCCGTTATTGCGCCGTTCGACTGAACTTGTTTCACACTGAGGTTGGTTGTATTCCCGCGCTGCTCCAGCATACATTGCGGCCGGGCGAATGCTGCGATACCTACGGAACGAAAGCGACTGCCAGCGCAGGTAAGAGCTGCAAACAGTGGCGATACGGGCGAAGTCGGGACGTCCGCGCGTTTCCGCCGGTTTGGATGACGGTGTCAACATTGGGACTCTCTATGCCCCAACAAGGGTGAACCGCGCGGGAAGCGCTTGCCCCCGTGTTACACACAGACTGGACGTCCCTTGTGGCCTCCCTGATCCACCAGTCAAGCGTCAGCCGGTCGCTCGACAGTCCGTGCAGGGAGATACTGCGTCCAAATCTGGTGGATTTGCGTGAGCCGCGGTGCGCAGATCGGCGTGATGATGCCATGCCCCAACTACTTGAATTCACCGTCGATGATCTCGCTGCGAGCGAAGATGAATTCGGCCGGGCTACGTTTCCTGCAAATTGTTGCGGCTCGCGGCCGCCAGCGCATAGCTGATCGGCAATAGCGCGGCGTCCGCGACGATGCGATCGGTCATGCGCACGGCGAGGGCGGATAAGGACACCGTCTTGGGCAGGGAATCCGATCTGTCTGGAGGTTCTACTGTGAGGACGGTAATCTCGTCGTCGAGCTCTTCGCGCACATCCAGCGCCCTTTACAGCAAAAGCCGATCGAGGCAGTCGATTATGGTCACTGCGCCGGCGTTTGCTGATTTTGGTGGAGGGCCGCACGTGAGTTTGCGAGGAATCGAGGACATGCTTAATGCAGATGACGCTGTGCATGCGTTTCTCCAAGAACTTTGCAAGGGGCCTTGGATGAGAGCAGCAAGTGTCATACCAGTCTCCGGCACGCGAAACTCGATCTGTAAGACAAGAACTTCGAAGAATTGCCAAGCTTCGCCCGATGAAGCACTGCGATATACGTCGGACTTACGACAACGTCGTCTGCACTTGCTGCGACAATCTGTAGATCTTGATCAAGACCCTCCCGATCCAGGGCCGCATACGATTTCCTCCTCGCGCTTTAAAAAACAGACCGCGGCAAGCTTGGGGGCCGCATGGTCGCCGGCGACCAACACTTCACTGATCGGCGCCGAACGATGCGCGCATAGCCGACGCATTTCAGCCTCGTACGACGTGATGGGTCTCCGACCGGAACAAGGTCTGGAATTCATTGTCCTCGGCTGCCGACATCGAGTTCTTTGCGCGCAAGTCAACTACCAACTTATAGCAATTGATCAATATAGGGGAGGGTGCCAATCACTGCCTAAAGGCCGTGCTGGTTGCGCCTCAGGGACTTCGGCATCAGCAAAGGTCTGTTCGCGCAAACGAAACCGATCGAACTGCGAACTCGCCGCCTGCTGATATGCTTCGACCTCTGGTTTGCTTGAACGACGGACCTCTCCTTTCTTATGGAACCCATAATGGGCTTTCAGGAGCAATCGCTTCCGATCCGCTTTCTCGTTGACGGCGACTTCAACAATGCGCGTCTTCTCGCACGCAAAGTCCGGCAACGTGGAGCTGCCTGGCTCGCGCTTCAGGATAGCTATTTTTCCGAAAATGAACTATCTTTTTTGGCGAGCGATATGCCCTCGCCGACATCGATGAGCTCTCAGGTCGACTGCGTGCAGTGAGGGATACAATTGGACAAGACTTGGTTCCTCGTGGCACAAGTAGAAGCGCTGATTGTTGGCCGTCCAATGGACGAAGCGGTTCGCGCGCTTACGCCGAAGCGGGAGCTGATGCGATCCTTGTTCGCTCGCGAAAAAGCACCGCGGATGAGATCCTTGCATTTGCGAGTGCCTGGCAGAACCAACTGCCCATCGTGATCATCCCAACAAAGTACTATCAAACGCCAGTCTCTGCATATTGCAATGCGCGGATCTCCACGGCGATCTGGGCCAACCACTCCATGCGAGCCGCAATAGTTGCCATGCGAAGGGTCTGCGCTCGCATCATAGCTAAGGAAGGCATTGCGAGTATTGAGCCCCATATTACGACGCTCGACGAGGTGTTCGACCTGTTGCGGTACGACGAGCTCATCCGTGCCGAAGCGCGATATCTCCAGCGTCGGCGGCTCCCTCTCGAGGAGCTCGGCTTTACATGACGTGATCTGATGTGGATGCACATCGAACTGTTCGGCCCGTGCTAGCGCTCGATCGCCCTTGACGTGCGGCAAGCGCAATCTTCGCCTTAAAACCAGTGTGCGATTCCGGCATGCTCGTCTCCTCACCGCCTCTCCTGATTCGCGGACCACTCTTGCCCGCTGTCAGGCAGAAACTGCACTTGTCGTACTGTTCAGATTTCGGAGCCGGCTCCTCCATCCAGAAGCCTTGTTCATATTTACGCCACTCGTCGAGATATGGGACGCATCACCGTCGACTTATTTGCGCGTTGACTGCCTTGACCAACAATTCGACCATTAGCGTATCGGGGTGCTGGAAAATCGCATCCCCCTTTGCGCTCGCTTACCGCGAGTATAAACAATCGTTGGGTCTCAAATCACTGTACTGTCGATTGACTAGTTAGTTCGTATAAAAACCCTGTCCGTCTCTTGTTGCGAGTAGCGGCCATCAGCAGGATCAACTGGTTAGCCAATTGGTAGTACTGGTTCTCAAGCATCCGGATCTTTCCAAGTTCTCCATTCATAGTTGCGCAGCACAACATGCCCCGGTCCCGAGCCAATCAGGTAATTCGGATTGAGCGGTGTCTTACCAAGGGGCGTGCAGATCACATATTGGGGCACCGCAAACCCTGTGGTATGTCCGCGGAGATTTTCGATTATATGTATCCCCTCAGCTATCGATGTTCTAAAATGCTCAGCTCCCCGCACTAAATCAGCATGATACAAATAATACGGTCGCACGCGGGCCATAACCAGTGCGTGGACCAACCGCTTCATAACGTCGATCGAGTCATTGATTCCTTTCAACAGCACGGATTGGTTTCCCACGGGAACCCCCGCTTCAAGCAATCGTTCGATCGCGAGTTTGGCCTCAGATGTCACCTCGTTGGGGTGATTGAAGTGAGTATTTATCCAAATTGGATGATACTTCTTAATGATTCGACAGAACTCAAGCGTAATCCGCTGGGGCAGCGTTACAGGAGCCCGGGTGCCGATACGAATGATCTGCACATGTGGGAGCTGTCTGAGACGCGACAGTACGTACTCTATCTTGTTGTCGGCAATCGTAAGGGGATCACCGCCGCTCAAAAGCACGTCCCGAATTTCTGGACGCTCTTGGATATACGCAATTCCACTGTCTATCAAGGATCGGTCACTGACGATTGAATCGTGATTCGCATGCACCTTGCGCGAGCAGTATCTGCAGTATGTGGAACACAAGTTAGTCAGATGAAAAAGAACGCGATCGGGATATCTGTGAACGATGCAGCTCACATCGGTCTTGCCTTCTTTCCAAAGTGGATTCTCGGACTCCACGCCTGATCGGTGGAACGACGGGAGTTGGTCGATATGATAAATGTCAACGAGCTCATTGATGTTTGGCATAGCTTGGCGGCGAATCGGATCGTTTGGATCGTTCCGGTCCATCAATGATAAGTAATATGGAGTTACCTTGAAGACATATCGCTTACCCACTTTGTCGAACGCTTCTTCTTCTTCCCGCGTTAAATTTATGTGCTTCCTTAGGGCTTCGGACGTGGTGATGCTGTTAGCAAGCTGCCAACGCCAATCGTCCCAGGAGCTATTTTGCGGCTCTTTAGTAACTGACATACGAGAACTCCGAGATGATTACTTTCCTTTTTGGTGGTGTTTGGGCCACGACAGTCAAATGGCACAGGAACGAGCTCATCTTCCCGCGATATGGGTGCTGGCGGCCCGCCCCGCCTGGCACGCTCCGTCGCATTCAAGCTTCGTGCCAATTCCCGACCGATAAGAACAAGCGATTTCGCGGGATATGTGCGCTAGGAGCCTATCTGAGTAGTGACCGGTCAAGAGGGTGCGATCTGATTTTTGACGATGAGCAAGGAATTTCACCCTTGGAAAATCCATAAGGCCCAGCTTCTGGCGGCCAAACCCTGCAATTTCGTTTTTGGATTCCCTTTTGCGACGAACCATGACTCTGTTGCGCATCGGATGTGACAATGCAGCCGAAGAAGAACAAAGCCACGGGATCGAGTGACGTGTTTCCGGTGCTGGATCAGATAATCAACATAAAGCACGAACTGGTTCAGCTGCGACCTGGATCGACTGCGAGATCGCTCCGCTTTACAGCGAGAACGGCCGGCCCAGGATCGAGCCCCGCTTCATGATCAGAATCTTGCTGCTCCAGCACATTACGGCTTTGCGCGAGGTGCGCGGCGTCGAGCAGCGGCAGGGCATCATCGGATTACCTATGACTTCAGGCTTTGAAGCCGGTGAGACCGAGATGCCCCATGCCGGGAATTTCGCAATCGAACAGTGCACGTATCATTTCGACACGCTTGATACTACCGTCGAGTTAAACCGACGGCAGCATGCCGCAGCAAACCTCCGGCGTTCGGTGCCGTGTTCTCAGTGCTGCGGTGAAAACTGAGGACGGCATATCGACGCACGAGGCACCGTACGCGAAGCTGCTTCCAAGTGATGATCCATCATGCCCATGCTGACTGGCAATGCGTTCTCGAATCCGACCCAAGTCTGTCAAAGGACGGTGTCGACGATGAGGTCGGCAATGCGCTTCGTCACCGCATCGTAAGCGGTGGTCATTACGACACGGCTCCCTCTTCTCTCCAACGGTAAATGATTGGAACTGTGCCGCGTCGAGATGCCGCCCCGAAATATGTGTCAAGATCCTGACATTCAGTGACCGGCTTTCCGGAAGTTGGCGCTTCCTAGATAAAGGGAGAAAGCGGTCAATAGCGACAAAAAAAACCAGTTTGCTCCCCAATTTCAGGATAAAGCGCATCAACGCTTCCAATGATCGCGCGCGATCCGTCAATGGAATTTCGACGTCCTAAGGTCATGCGAAACGGCTTAGGGCCGTTCCAAACTACTTGACCTGAGGGGGGTCCCTCACCTCTGGACAGCCCGGGATGTGACGCTCTGTCCACACAAAACTTCGAGACCTCCGCCGCCCGACTTGAGCCAACACGAAGCTGCGGTCAGCAGGGCCGCAAGTCCAAGTGGACCAGATTTTTCGGGTCGAATACCGAATCCGCGCGCCCCGCACGAAACGGGATGAACGATGAGTGGCGCTGTCGGTAGCAATCGTAGTCACAATATCCTCCGCGTGTTGCTACATCTCGCACCTAACCCGGGCCCAAGGAGCAAGAGCATTCAACGGAGGTTCGATCGCGGCGCGGACTCCTTTGATTTACGACTATGAACTTCGTGATGCGATCCGTCGGTGCGCCGACCCGGAGAGCCTGTTGCGCTATCTGGTGGTTTGTTTCGTTTTTTTGCGCACGTTCGGCGCTGCAACGGCAGTTGGCGCGAAAGACGTTCAAACTCGTTACTTCATGCGGCTCCGTTGCGGGCCTGGCGTCCGACGGCATTTACCATTCCGCGAGCAAAGCGAAGCCATTGACGATCGGCTTCCCGGCGCGCATCGAAACGGTCGATGCATTTTTTGGAGCAAAGCGCCGTTCGCCACCAATAGTGGCGGATCAACCCGAACTTCCCGCCGCATACGGCACAGCAATTTACTGAACTACCGCGCGAATTAGGAGAACCGTTTTGCATTCTCGCCTCCTGTGGGCATTCTGGGTCACCGCCGTGCATCTTCTTCTGCGTGGCGCACGCCCTGGACAGTTATCGGCGGCAGCCACTCTGATGTCCGGCCTGACGGCGTCAGATCGGCCTTCGTGCGCGCCATCGTATCGGCGACGGCGCGATGACGGAGTGCTGGGAACGCCAGCGCGACCTCCTTCCCAGAGATCGCGCCGATCTCTGCGTCCGGAACACTGTACATTAACTATCGGTTTGGCAGGCCGGACCAGCGGAGCTGGACAAAAACAACTTCATGCCAATGAAGAACCTGCACTGAAATGAACGTAAATCAAAACGCCTGCGGCCACGCCAATACCAATCTCGGGCAGATCAATATCGGATTGGAATTGGTGCCATGGTTGCCCTGAAACGGTTCGCGTCTCTTCGTCCAGACGAGCAACATGACGCAGGCCGTGGCTGTGCCGCAGTTGACCACTGGATCGGTCGAAAGCAGTGCTCTCGATGGAGGCGCCTCAGAGCGAGCTATCAAGTAAACGCATCCGCAGAATCGCGGGTCTTTGCATAGATGTCATCGAGGTCGACCGCTGTCAGGCAAGACAGCGGCATCACGTAGATCCTATTGCCGAGCGGCTGGAGCAGCAAGTTACATCGCAGAACCGATGCCACTAGCTCGAAATATTTGGGTTCTTGCCAAAGATCCAGGTTGGCTTTTGCGGCGGCGCAAGCACTAGACATATATGAATAAGAATGCGCCTCGAAAATTTCGACACCAAGAGTGTCACCGCGAGTGGAAGTGCTCCGCCCCCTCAGCCTTTCGAACAGGAGGCAATACCTGATGTCACATCGGCCTACTCGCAAGCGAATAATGTTCCTATGCGGCCCCGGCCGGCCATGACCTCGTCGGGAATGAACAGAAAGTCCCAGACCTCACAGATCGGCTTCATCTGTCTCAGCACGCAGGGCTGGGCACATTCGCATCCACCTGCCCCCAATATCAGAGGTTCCACGATAAAGGTGGCGGGTATTTCGTTTCGACATTCAGGATTCGAGCGCATCGAGCGTCGCCTGCTCACGAACCTTCGCAGGAAGGGGATTGAGGCAATGTCGAACACAGAGCCCGTACCGGCGTTGAACACGCCCTGAGTAGGAATGTTGCATCACGACAATGCGTTTTCGCTGCTTGCCTATATTATACCAGTAGCCGAGTGCCATCTTTGAGGCGACTTACACACTGGGCGAGCCGCTGTCGGAGACGAAGACATGTTCCAGGCCACGCGGTGCGATTTGCAAGAGTTGTGCCGCTACTTGCTCCGCCGGATCGTGGTGTGACCGGCGAAGATGATCTGGGTGAGCTTGCTGGCTTGTCCTGGAATCTCGCGCATGATCTGCGGATGGCAATGACCATGCGTCACGATCTATCAGGAAGAGATTGCATCCAAGACCGGCCCCCGCCTGCGATGTACAGATAGAAACCCACCGCGGACAAACCTGGTCATCTCGGCTTGAAGCGCATGTTGTGTGAAGGGATGCCAAATCGGACTTCATCCTTGGCATCATGAATTCAAGAAATGATTGCGGAGGAACGCGCCCTCGAACACGGTCTGCACGGAGAGTGGAGCAAACCCGGTCCAATTGCCACTTCGTTCAGTCTACGTATTGCCGCAGGAGTTGGTCTTGTGCAGCGCGCGTTGTGTCTGAAAGAAAATGTAGGGCTTGTCTCCACTCCGCCGACCCTGTTGCGAACGCGACATTGTGCAAGAAGGGGCCGAACGCAATCCGCATTGTCTGCGCTGGCCTAAATCCTGCAAGATGAGCCGTGTGTGATGTCGCGCCAAAGAGATTAAGAGTGCGTCTGAGTTTCGACCTGCCAAGCCACGATGATGGGCTCCAAGAATTTCCAGTGCGTCTGCAGCTTTCTCGCCGACAAGGAACTCATGCGCACGAGTCAAGGGGAGACAGATGCAACGCGAGGTATCGAACGAACTGTGCAGCGCAGTTAGCTGGTGCGCGATCATTATCGGGCTTGTTCGTCTACTTGCTGTATCGTGACAGAATGCCCTGGCGCCCGGGCAGTTCGCTCGAGGGGATCGCCTGTGACCACGGCAGATCCTATTGCCGGTATAGGGTGGCCGCTGCCGCGTGCACGCAGGCAAGCGCCGTCGGCTCACCCAGCGACTTGATTCTAAGGCTTTACCGAAATTAGGAGCGAAACCTGTGCATAGCCGCTGCACTTGTAGCCTCGACATCGGACGAACGATTGGGAAGGAATGACTATGAAGTCTATGAAGAGTGCTAAGGTTAAGAGCCGCAAGGAAGCCGCGACGCCACGCGGCCAAGGCACGATGTGCAACATCTACGCCGCCCGCGCCGAAAACGCCCAGCTTTGGGATATCGAAGGCCGGCGTTTCATCGACTTCGTCGGCGGCGTCGCCGTCCTGAACACCGGCCACTGCCATCCGAAGATCCTGGCAGCCATTCGCGAGCAACTGGACCGTTTCACCCATACGTGCTACGGAATCGTGCCGTACGCTTCTTACGTGGAGCTCGCCGAGAAAATCAATCAGCGCGGCCCTGGGACCTTTGCAAAGAAGACGGCATTCTTCACAACCGGCGTCGAGGCGGTAGAAAACGCGATCAAGATCGCGCGTGTGGCTACAGGCCGCACGGGCGTGATTGCCTTTACGAACGGATTTCACGGGCGTTCACTGTTCGGCACAGCGCTCACGGGTATGGTTTCGCCGCACAAGCTAGGCTTGGGGGCTTTTCCCGCTGGCGTGTTTCATGCGCCTTATCCGAACCCGCTGCACTGCGTGAGTACAGCCGAATCGCTGCGCGCGATCGAGTTTCTCTTTAAAGCCGACATCGATCCCAAGTGCGTGGCCGCTATCATATTGGAGCCGGTACAAGGCGATGGCGGTTTCTACGTGGCGCCGACGGACTTTCTGTGCGGGCTACGTACGATTTGCGACGAGCATGGAATTCTGCTTATCGCCGATGAAGTGCAGACCGGTTTCGCACGCACTGGCAAGTTCTTCGCCATGCAACATCATGATGTTGTGCCCGACCTGACGACTATGGGGAAGAGCTTGGCGGGCGGCATGCCGCTGTCAGGCGTGGTGGGCCGCGCCGAAATCATGGATGCGCTCGCACCCGGCGGGTTGGGCGGCACGTACGCGGGCAACCCGCTCGCGATCGCTGCAGCGCACGCGGTGCTCGATATCATCGACGAGGAGCGGCTTTGTGAACGTGCGACAGCCCTGGGAGGACGGTTGAAGGCAAAGCTGACCGCGCTGAAGAACTACGTACCGGAGATCGCGGAGGTTCGCGGGCTGGGTGGAATGATCGCGGTCGAGTTCTGCAAACCAGGCACGCGCGAGCCGGATGCTGAAGGCGCGAAGAGAGTGATGGCGCGCGCACTCGAGCGCGGGCTTCTGTTGCTGTATGCTGGCGTCGATAGGAATGTGATCCGGTTCCTCTTCCCGCTCACGATCGAGGACGCCGTCTTCGACGAGGCGCTCGGCATTCTCGAAGAAGTGCTCACGGTCGGCGTAACGCCTGACGTGCCTTGCCATTGCAACGGCGGCAGTCAAATCTTTTGAACTAACACCCCCTGTAACGAAACAACGGCCATTGTACAGCCGACGTCGCCCGACTCTTACCCCTTCACGCAATAAGGCAAGGTCGCGGGAGTCAGGTAGAACTTGCAGGTGTCGAAACCGCTCCCGTGGCGGCGAGCCGACTCTTTTTGGCGCTTTTCCAATCGGAGAAGGCAATCGATTGACGGATGGTCCACTCTTCTAGACCATGCCGTGGATCGGCGCCGCCTGGTTCTGCGGTGGCTTGTTTTATGGATTTGGCCATAGCCACTTCGCGCTGACGCAAGCCCGGCGACAGCTAAGTTGCTTGCGATGTGGAGCCGACATACGGTGCCAACTCACCTGCGAGCCTGACCATAGTGGAAAGACTCGCTGAGCGCGCCTTGATGTACGCGCCACCACGCTCTCGCGTCATCCATGTCTGATTGAAGACCGCCAATGTCCTGGATTCGACAAAAGCCGGTCGGCCATTCCACAGGACGGTTAGTAGATACGCGCGCGTGTCTCTCTCGTTAAGCAAAACACGTGTCGGATTCCGCAACTGGCACGCCGATTGCTAGGGTGAGGAAGCCAGAGCCAACCGATGCGGCTCGTTCCAGGAGTTTCCGATGAAGGCAGCCGGATTGTCTCTACATAATGCGCTGAGATTGGTTCTGCTTGGTGACGCGCAGGCGGAGAACCATCAATGTCGCGGTTACCGCGAACTTCGCTGCATGGGCCAACCCAGATCGCCGGACTCAACATGGCCAGATAGCGCTCGCGTGAGATCGATCGTCAGATCAGCCGTGGCGAGCTCGCCACACTTCACTGAAGAAAGCGATGGGCCCTGATGGCCGCATGTTGCTAGCCTGAGCCGCTGCCGCACAACTGCAAGGAGGAGAGAAATATGAATCAATCTATGAATCAGAGCACGCCGCGCTATCGCTGGGCCAAACGGGCCCGCGATACTGTTGCCCCGAGTGTGGCGGCGGCGGCGCACGGCAATCTCATCGAGCTCGGCGGCGGATACGATTTCCCCGACACGCTGCCGGACATCGTATCCGAAGCGATTGCGGCCGCCGAGTTGAAGCGCGAGACATTGCAATATGGTCCGCTCTATGGCCTAGATGACCTGCGCGACGCCATCGTTAACTATCTCTGCCAGGATGGGGTCACGGCGGCTCGTGAGAATATCCTAGTCGTAAACGGCGCCAAGCACGCGCTGGACCTCGCGTGTCGGGTCTTCCTCGAGCCTAGCGACCCGGTGATCGTGGCCGCTCCAACTTACATGAACGCAGTCAGGATACTCAACCATGCCGAGGCGCACTTCATTTCCATACCCCAGGATGAAGAGGGCATGGACACGGAGATCCTGAGAAACCGTCTGCAGGCACGGCGCGATGCAGGCGAGCCCTTGCCCAAGCTGCTCTTCGATATGCCGGACTTCCACAACCCCACCGCCATTGCTATGTCGGCTGCTCGCCGGCAAAGGCTCGTCGAGTTGGCCACGGACTATGATTTCGTTATCATTGAAGATGACCCCTATCGACACATCCGATTCGAGGGCCAGCCTGTGCCCCCGATCAAGGCCTTCGACAAGAACGGCCGGGTAATCAGCTTGGGCACCGTCTCTAAGATTCTTGCGCCAGGGTTGCGAATCGGCTGGATAAATGCAGACCCGGCAATCATCCGCCGGATGGCATCGCATAAATCCGACGGCGGCACCTCCCCCTTGCTGCAACGAATCGTTGTTCAGCTCTTCCGGAATGGGACGGTGAATCGGCACATCGCGACGCTGTCTAGCTTGCTGCGTGTTCATCGTGACGCGATGATCGAAGCTGTTCGCGAGCACCTCCCGGGCACATCGCTTTATTCGCCAAACGGCGGCTATTTCCTGTGGGTGTGGCTGCCGCCTGAGATTGATGCCGACGAGCTCGTGCGTCGCGCCGCAAACGAGGGCGTCTCCATCATCTCGGGCCGGCTGTGCTTCGCCGAAGAACCGCCCGGTTCGTTCGTGCGCCTCGCCTATAGTTTCAGCGCGCCAACCGGGATTGTCGAAGGCGTCAAACGGTTGGGTCGCGCCTACGTCGCCATGCGGTCCGAGGTCGGCGGGTCAACCAACCGGGTCGTCTGACCATGACCGGCTTTACTGACCATCGAGTACCGGGCCATGGCAGCTTCGTGAGTCAGTCTCTGCAGTTTGCTCAGACCAAGCGCACGACACGCATCGGCACCGCCTTAACGCCAGCACGGACGATCTCGCGTCGTACGCGACTCCATCGAACGACAATAAAAGGATTGACGCTGTAAGGAGACTCAGCAGTTGAGCCGCTCAAGATGCCGGTGCTGGCGAAACATCCATCGGGCCGAACGGCGCCATCGGGAGGAGGATGGTAGTTGCAAGCTATTTAAGTCTTGCACTTAACGTCGCGTTGTGCGTCCCCACGATTGCGAATGCGAGGCGAGAGGACGCGGCCACCTGGCCCTCAACCTTTCATATTCCGAACTTGTGGCAGCCAGCTACTTGAACTCGATTCGTACGATGCTAGGCATGACTATCGGGTCGCTGTCTGCGCCAGATCTTGTCAAGATGGACTAGCCATCGGCAGCTTGGTGCCCGCTGCCAGGCGTGTTGAAGGCGCGGCGCGCGTCCCAGGTCCCGAGGCATTTAATGCTGGCCGTGATTCTCGCGATCGGCGTGCGCGCCAACCATCGCCTGGAGGACTGCAATCATCACTTTGCGCTTGCTACCAAGAGAGGGGCCACCTTAAACTGGACATCAGCCCGGATTCATCACTCGGCCAGTTGCCGCTATTGAGCTTGGGCGTGGCTCCTTGCGCCGAGTCAACGTGGAGCACGAATCGCCGGCATCAGTCACTTTCGCTAACGCGGCTTATCCGCGCTGATCGCGTGCGCAAACTTCTGCTGGCGCTGAAACTTCGGCCAGGTTTCGAGACGTGCAGCGGAGAGCCCCGAACCGGACTTCTTACCCATCGATCATCCGCACAATACAGCTTTGGATGTGAGCAGTACAGCACGGACATCGTCGCAGGCGACTGATGAGCGCAACGCTCTATGCACCCTGACAACGATGTGCAGCTACGGCACCTTGCCTGAAGGGCAACTCCGTTGAAGGAGAGAATAATCAGTTGATGACTGCGCGCGTGTGCTAACTGGACTGAAATATCGGCTTCAACGCCAGCGCTTCTCCTGGTTGTCGTAGGCGCCGGCAAGTGGATCGCTGAGATTCATAAGCTCACGTTTAAGCACTTTGTCACTGGAGGTGGTTCGCGGAAGCGCCGAAGTAAACGCGATGTACCGCGGCACCTTGAACACAGCAAGACGCGCGCGAGCATACTCGAGAATGCGCTCCACGGGGAGATCAGCTGGCGTGACACCATCCTTCAGTTCCACGCAGATTTTGATCTCCTCGCCGCGCTCAACATCGGGAACAGGCACTGCGGCCACATCCGCGATCTCAGGAATCTCGCGGACAACGGCTTCCACCTCGCGTGCAGAGATGTTCTCGGTGTCCACCCGGATGATATCCTTTTTGCGCCCTACGAGCCAGTGAAAGCCAAGTTCGTCGCGGCGCAACAAATCACCCGTCTTGAACCACTCGCCTTCGAATGCGGCGGCATTCGCTTCCGGCCTGTTCCAATAGCCCTTAAAGACCGCACGACCTTTTACCCACAGCTCGCCGACTTCGCCGACCGGCGTGGGGCTGCCATCCTCGTTCGTCAACCGCAGCGCCCGAAAGGGCGCGCGAATCCCGACCGAGCCTGAATCTTCCATCTCCTCGATATGAGGAGGCAGTGTGCCATATCCGACTTCAGTCATTCCGTAGGAATCCAAGACGCGCACGCGAAACCGTTCGCGGAATCGACGTACCGTGTCCGGATTCCAACTGTCGGTCTGCACGACCTGCTTCAGGCACGTCAACGCATCGGCTGCGGTTACACGCTGCCTGGCCAGCGGCTCGGGCAACGAACACCACTCGATGCGGAACTGCCTGATCCAGTCGAAGAATTGTGTGGAAATGTATTGCTTAGCCAGGTACAGCGTGCCGCCTTGGCGATACGAACTCAGCAGAGTCCATTGGGAACTGGAATGGAAAAACGGCCCTGTGGATAGATACCTTTTGTATGACTGAAGGTCCCGGATGACTCGCTGATACGACGTCACTCCCCAATAATCGTGTGTCAACATGCAGCCTTTCGGAAAGGCCGTAGTCCCCGATGTGTATTGAATGTTAAGCAGGCAGTCGGGGCCAATATCCTCGTCGACCGGCGACTCGTCGACGCCCTTAAGCAGTTCATCGAGCATAGTAACGATCGCGGCAGAAGGATGATGTCCGACAAGAATCACTCGCGACTTGGCGAGGTCTTGCGGCCAAGGGTCCATCGCGGAGAACACTGGCCATGCGGATTCGTCGACGATAGCTACTTTCGCCTGCGTGTCGGTTAGAACGTGTTCGATCTCCCGTGGCGTGTAGTGGCGGTTAACCGGGACCAGCACCGCACCGAGCTTTGCAAGCGCGAACCAAAGGATCGGGAATTCGATGCGATTGGGCAGCATCACAGCGATGCGATCGCCCTTGCGCACGCCGAATGCTTGCAGCATACGCGCATATTTGTTGGACCATCGGTCCATCTCGGAGTAGGTCGCGCGCTCGCCGCGCTCGAAGATATCGATCGCTGTCGTTGAGCCATGCGTCCGCGCCCGCATTGAAACTAATTGTGCGACAGTGATCGTTTCATATGCGGCTTCCAGCGCCTCAAATCTGCTCGAAACATTCGCAATCTGGTCGCGGAGTTGGCTTCGTGTCGAGTTTGTATGGGGCATCGTAAGGAACCTTAGGCTTCAGGGGACAAAAACAAGCCGCCAACGGGACGCAACCTTTCGATTTGACAGCTCGGTGAAGTTGCCGATCATCAGAGCCAACGCGGTGTCGCGGATTTCTTAGGCTTCAGCCCGCCGGCTGGCACTTGAGATTCTTGGGCAACTATCATTGGCTGCTCCTTTCGTGCGCAATTGGAATGGAGATGCCAAGATCCAATTCGTCATCGGCGACGGTTATGGGTGGAGAGAACTTTGATGACGTCACAATTTGACTCGGAGGATTCCGGTTTTCGAGCGCGACATTGTGCATACGCCTAACAACGAGTTGTAAACGGGACCTGAGACCTGCGACCGCGCCTTTCTTCGATGCAATAGCGAACTTTCGCAACGATACGAAAGAAAGCGTGAGACATTCACCGGATTGGCTACGCTTATCATTGCCGCAGCTTGCGTCAGCGTGATGAGCTACGTTATGTCTGTGCGCGAGTTAGTAGCTGATCATAGACCATTAGCAATTGATCGAGACACTACCTACTCTGATGGGTAACTGAGGATTTGATATTTGAGGATGCAGTGTCGGCACCTACAGCATTCAATAGCGGCGGAGCGATCGCGGGTCACTGATTTGCGGCGGGGTTGATGACTTAGACGCAGTCGAGACGCGGTTCATGAAAGAGCTATTGTTGCTCACGCACACTGCAGCCTGTCCTATGAGGGGGTGTGCGAGTGTTGGGTCCGCGACCTATTCCAGTACCTCACCATAGTTCTTCCAACGCCGGCTTCCCGTACGAGCGCTCGGGTCTGAGGCATTGGCGCAAACGGCTCGGCGGCAAGCTGGAGCTGTTGTTGGCCGAAGTTACGCGCCAAGACCTCGAGCGGGTCACGGTCGACATACTACGGTGCAGCCGAAGGCCATCAGCTTTCCGACTGATGCCCAGCCGCTGCATGCGGCCATCAAGCGGCTCAACCGCCCCTGTCGAGCAAGCACTCCATCAGGCTGCGGCAATCCTATTCTCGTGTGGCCAAGGCTGCCGCGATATGGGGGGCCGCTACGCCCAAGCTCAAACAGTTCAAGCGGAATCAGCGGCAGTGCACATCCTGCGCAGCCGGCCAGGCCGGGTCATCCGCCGCAAGATCGAGGTAAAACCGCGCTCGAGGAAGCGTTCGCTCTTTCCCTTACGGCGAGCCAGCCAGATTCGCTCGCAGCAGCAGCGCCAGCGCGGTTGGAAGCCTTTATTGCTTCCATGCCCCGGGGGTAGACTGCATCGGCAATGGCTAGGCAGCCGCGCCTTACGAGTTCAGGGTGAACGCTGCCATCGTCACCAACAACCGCCGGCTCCCGCCCTATAACCTCTACGACGGTCACACCTTCCGAAGGCGTCCTCTATCCGATGGACTCGGTGCGCCTGCGCGACCAGTACCAGCCCGATGCGGCGAGGGACCGCACTGAGACGCTCACCGGATGCACGATCGAGCGGGCCTCCGTCGACACGAAGTATCGCGGCAACGACGCGCCGCGGACGAAGTGCCGATCCAGCTTCCAACATCCGCGGAATGCGCTACTACAACTAGGAAAACCCACTTTGCTCACCCATCCGCCCCTCGATCAGCTCCAGGCGCTTGGCTCGCACCGCATGGCCAAGGCCCCCTTCATCGACATCGAAGCCGGCGGCGAGGCTGCGAGCCTCGGCCACGCCGAGTGGCTTGCGTTGCTGCCCGAAGGCGAAGCGTCGCGACGACGCAACAAGCGGCTGTCGAAGCGGCTGCAATATGCCAAGCTGCGCCAGCAGGCCTGCGTCGAGGACATCGACTATCGCACCTCCCTCACGTCGAAGACCGATGGATCGACGACGATGCCCACCTTTTTGATCTGCGGCCCCTCCGGCCTCGTCAAGAGCTGACTCGCCCGAGCGCCGGCAACAAGGCCTGCCGCCACAAACGCTCCGTGCTCCATCAGCGCCACCATCATCACGAGCCAGCTTCGTGCCGATCAATGGCACGCGCTGATCCGCGACCCGATGACTTCATGATGCCTCCTTCTTCGAATGCTGCGTCGTACCCGATTGCGAAGCTGACTGATTTGTCGATCTGAGAGTTCGATCCGCCATGCTGGCCTTTGGGCAACTGATGGCCTGTTAGCAATCCGTGCGCGAGATAGTGGTTACCCCAAGCTCAGCCGCCGCGCTCTGATCGAGAAGCTACCGTCGGGCCAAGCGCGTTAGATCCTTGTCGACGCCGTTGATTTTGACGTTGGGAATTGCACCCAGACGTTCTCGCTTTTGAAGGCGCAGCCTCGCGTTGCGACGAAGCCTTTCTGATTGAGTATTGCCGCGATCTCGCCATCCAATTGGTGTTCAGCATTCAACTCGATGATCCGTCGCCGCACCGATCGACGTCGGTGTAATCGCGGTAGGTGTGAACGCGCTGTTTGATGCTGGCTAATTGCGCCGGTCTGCCAGACAATCTTGAGCGACACCTGACCTCGGGTCTGCTTCTGATCAAGAACGACTTCGCGGATGACGAATCGCAGAATACGCTAGCGATCGGCTACCGACGAGATGGTCGTTTTGCAAATTCGCGGCAGGTTCTCGCCGAGCGCTTGTAGCCCTGCGCGTTCCGCCGGGCCAATCAGAAGCGACTCATGCACCCGCCAGCGCGCATGCTGCTGCTCGACCGCCTCGACGACAAGCAGCTTCTCTTCCCTAGTCCGCTCGAGTGAGCGCGCCACGCGTTTCTCGGGCTCGCGTCATACAGACGCCGAGCGCGCTCGGCCTCGTTGCAGGCACGCTCCACGCTAAGCGCCCACTGGCGCTCGAGCTGACCGCTCTCCTGCTCCAGTTGGCCTGCCGCCGCAAGTGCGATCTCAATCTGATCGGGTACCAGAATATCGAGGACCACCCGTTCGACCAGCGCGTCAACCGCCAAGGCCCGGACTTCCTGACACGGTGCACTGTCTTGCTGGTCCCGATCCGAGCGGCAACAATAGACCGGATAGTCGACATTCGGGCCCGTGTAGCGAATGCTCATGCGCCGTCCGCAGCGGCCGCAAATCGCAGACGCGATCCGGCGGCCAGCCCAGGCCGATCGCGCGATCGACGAGGCGGTCCTGCAGCTCCGTGCTCTCCTGGTGCTGGCGCACCTGGTTCACAGATGACTGCTGCACTTAGAAATAGGCCAACTTGGCTCGGCGCGTAGTTGTGAGCCACTCGTCAGCGACGGTCGAGCTGATCAGACTACCCAGTTCCTTTCAGGCGTGCCGGGAACCGCTAGCATTCGCCGCAGCAGCATGGCGAGAATTTGAGCGACCTGAATCTGCGTCGCGGTCGACAGATTCGACGACAGGCGCGGAATGTCGGCCGTCGTGCGGCCGGGTGGATTTGCCGACGTCGGCAGGGGCTGATGCGCTGTAGATCCGCGGCAAGCGGGACGTGATTGGCGTCTCGGTAAGATCCGTCAACGCGATCCGAACCGCCCGCGGCCGGCCGGCCGGCTGCGCGACAAAGACGTAAGCAGGACCGCGCCCCGACCGCTCCTTGAGCACCTCAAACCTAGCCATAACGCCTCGCGCCCCGGGCGACATCAAATCGAATGGCGGGCGAGATCATCTCGGAATCTTGGGCTAGATCAAATCGGTACACCGGGCTAGATCATCGGAATCCGCAATCATGAAGCCGGCGACGATCCGCTCGTCAAATGCGAGATCCCCTTCTGCCCCGATTGTCGCGGCACTATGCGCCGCGCCCATGTCGTCCCGCTAGCCGCGCCCGCGACCATCCGTTTCGTTGCGACACGTTATGACCAGCGCAGGCACCTGCGTCGTACAAGTCAGCAAAAAGGTTCGTTCGAGGAAGCTGCCGAAATTAGTAGTTTCACGCGCCGGAAGATCGTGCGAACGTTGACGTGACATGGCGATAAATGAGCGTTCATAACTGCAGGCAGGATTCTTATGATGCATTTTAGGATGACGTCTGGGGTTAAAGATGGGAAGGGATTTCGCTGTCATTTTAGTGACATTCGCGACCTGATCTGGACTGAACTCTCGCTTTTGATCCGGGGCACAATCGCCTCTCAAGCGCAATCGCAGATATGCGGATTCCTGCGATTAAGCTTCGGACCTTCGATTTCTCAATTGGTTATCGGAAGCCAAACGAAGCATTTTGGACTCCAACTCTTGGAAGAGTTGAAGTTGTATCTCAATACCTGGTTGATACAGACAGCGCTTACGACAGGGTTAACAACGCGCCCCGCAACTACACTCCATCATCGCATCTAAGGCATGAGCAATTGTGGCCGCTTGAATGCGTGAGGTCCAAATATGTCGATGTTAAGTAACGGACTCGTGTTTGCTGGCACCCGAGGACTCGCAACCCGGTGCATTCTGTTTATTATAGAGACCTGCGGCAAAGATCTAGTCTCCGCTATTCTCGGCGCGCCCCGCAACAAGGAAACGTGGTGGAGGCACGAAACCAGCGAAGAACTTTGGGAAGTCGCGGATCGCCACGGAATACCATATTTGCAGTCAATGGACGACCTCTCCCATCACGGTGGCTTTCTCGTAAGCACGATGTGGGACAAGATCTTCCCTGCCCACGTCCTTGCACGATTCGATCGAGGAGGAATCAACCTCCATCCCGCTCCACTGCCTGAATACCGTGGCAGTTGGGCGCGCACACAAGCGATACTCAATGGCGACATGAGCTTTGCGGTGACCCTCCACTTTCTCTCGGAAGGCGTTGATACGGGCGACATCGTCCGTGAGTTGCGGTTCCCAATCCTACCTTCCGAGACAGCTTTGTCTTTAGACACGAGAGCGCAACTTTATAGCTACGCGCTCTTCTGCGAAGTCTGGCTGCGCTTATTGGACGGATCCTTTACCCGGCGATCCCAGGCCGCGCTGATAGCCGAGGACAAGCGCGAGCATCGCCTCTATACCATGCGGATGGTCACCGAACTTTTGGAATCGGCGGACGTTCCTCGAAGCGAGCAGCAACTCGAGCGGCTCTATCGCGCTTTATACCTTCCGCCCCGCTTCACGCCTCCAAATTGGCTAGTTGAAAGGGTTCGGACGATAGACTCTGGTAGCTTCTTCGAAGGCTTAGGTTTGAACCTGGCGGAGGGCTCGCAAGTGGTTCCAGGATTACCTGAGATTTTGCTTCGGCGGAAACTCTAAGCGATCGAGCAAGATTGCCCCTGGAGCGCTCGCCCTTTGAACGGGACCGGGATGTGTTTAGTCTCGGCATTTGCTGGAGCGGCTTGAGTTTGAATCGTCCGATGGGAAGTCCAGCACTTACGGATGTATTCGTAGCGTGTGAGGCCCTTCAGGTCTTCAGCCGCCGAACGTAGTGCTAGGCGGTGAGGAAGTCGGCAGGTTGAGATTCGAGCTGATCGTGTCGATTGTCATGGTAGCGTTGGACGGTCGTTTCCTTGATCGTGCGGTTCATGCGCTCGACCTGGCCATTGGTCCAGGGATGCTTGATTTTGGTCAGCCGTCGTTCGATCCTGTTTTCGTGGCATCGCACATCGAACATATGCGTCACGTATCTTGCCGTCGGGGGCCGCGATCAGAGCTTCGAGAAAGGCCGAGGTAGTAGTTAGGTGCCGCTTATGTTGCCGTGTCGGATTGGTGGGCCGTCCGGCGGTCTCTCGTTTCCGTAGGCGCGATCGAGCCCGTGCTATGGGATCGAGCCGTAGGTGGTCCCGCCGATGTCGTTGCCGCGCTGGCAGGCGGCCTCGATGCGGGCCGAGCCGCAGCTGCGCTCGAGCCACAGAATGCCGGGACAAACTCGGAAGTCCTGCTCGTGGTGAGCTTGGCCTTCTTGATCGGCTCGACGAGAGCGGCTTCCATTCGGCATAGCGCCGGTGCGCGCTCGGCATGTGCTCCGGCATCGTGGTGTGGCAATGTGGCCCGTCAGAGCGGGCGGAGCTGGCGACCCGGCTACCCTTGTGCAAGATATCGATCGTCCCATCGATGATGCGCGCCCTGAGCTCTGCGCGGATCAAACGTGAGGGCGCCGAGTAGTAATCGCCCGCGATCTCGACCTGATAGTCGGGTGCGACATTGCATTTCTTCCATTCTGCGTACCGATAGAAGGTCGGGGGTAGGGTTTTAAGCGCCCGTTTGTCGATTTGTGCGAACAGCTCGTTGCGGTTCACGCCGAGCTTGCGCATGATCTTGGCGTTGAGGTCGGCGATCGCCTCGCGAATTGCCGCATTGAGTTCGTCAAGCGAGAAGAAACGCTGCTGGACGATTTGCACCGCCGCGTTGTCGCGCGGCTTCCGCGGACGCGTGCGCAGGATCGCGGTCCCGTAATGCTCGGCCAGCTCCTGGTAGGTGCGGTTGAAGCCCGGCTCATAGCGACAGATGACGGTGACGCCGGATTTCCGATTGTCGCAGACGATCGCCTTCGGCATGCCGCCGATCGCGCGCAAGGCATTGACGTGCACAGCAATCCAGTCCGTCAGCCCTTCCGACCAGCGCGCCTCGGCAATGGTATAGTTGGATGCCCCCAGCACGGCGACGAAGACATGGACCAACTGCTGGACGCCGGTTGCGGCGTCGAACACCGGCACCGTGTCGTCCGCGAAGTCGACGAACAGCTTCTCTCTAGGCCCATGCGCCTGCCGCATGGTCGGCGAGATCGTATCGCTCCATTTCCGGTAAAGATCGCATAACTAGCTGTACCCATAGGTCTGCGTGTGCTCCGCGCGATATTCCTCCCACAGCCTAATTAATCCGATGCTGCGCGGAAGGTTGGAGAAGTTTTGAGACTGCGGCAGGACGGTTCAGCCTTCGCCTCGAAGTATAGTCTCCGCCTCAGGTCTTGCAAATCCTCGTCAGATCTCGCGGCGACGGGGCGTTCAGACGAAGGTGAGATCATGGCCCGCGCACACCGCCACCGCCCCACTTGTGGCGTATAGTTCCATCCTGAATCAATATCGGCCGCGCAGGGGCAGGTGCAGTTTGAAAACTTCTTGCGCCTCGTAACCGGGTTTGTTTCCCTTCGCGGAAGTTATCGGCTCGCGGCCGAGACAGAATGCCGATCCATGCAGATAAGTTCGCTCGGGATGGCAAACAGCGGCTAATTTTTCCGCAAAGAAATATGGTCCACTGCCGGTGTTACAGCAGTGGCCCAGTCCGAGTCGGGAGAAAGTAGCAGACGAGCTGGTCTGCCAGCGGATTTTCGAATTATTGCGGGCGACCTGCTTACGCGAATTGCCGCTACATCGCTGGTTCGCTGGTCGCATCCTCCACCCAACCGTTACGCGAAAACACTTAAACTCTGCCAATACCGATTTTGGATCGCACTCGCCGACGTTGCGACCTGCACTATCGACCAAACGAAATCTACGGGAACAATCCGCGCGTCTCCTTGGCCCCGCGTACCCGCTCTACACCGATCGCCATGGCGGCGGTGCGGTTGAATACCCCATCTCGCTTGCTTCGCGTCAATACCCGATCGAACGCACGATCCAGAAGTTGATACTCCCGTCGTACCACCTCCTCCTCCTCCCAGAACAAGCGCTGGAGGTCTTGCACCCATTCAAAGTAGCTGACCACCACACCTCCTGAGTTACACAAGATGTCAGGAATGAGAAAGATCTCATCTTGTCGCTGCTCCAGAATCCGATCGGCTTCCGGTGTCGTCGGGCCGTTGGCGCCTTCCGCAAGTATACGACAGCGAAGATCAGCGGCGACTTTGGCGTCGATCACCCGTTCCATTGCAGCTGGAACGAGAACTTCGCAAGGCAATGTCAATATCTCCGCTGCGTCCAAAGCGAGGTCATTAGAGTAACCCTCCAAATTACCCTGCCGAGCAGCGTGTCGGACCAAGTGCGGGATATCGAGACCGGCAGGCCGATAGAGCGCGCCTGTGTGATCGGTCACCGCGATGACCTTGACTCCCATGTTGTATAGTTCCAGCGCGGTGATCGAACCCACATTTCCGAATCCTTGCACGATCGCTGTCGAGCCACCGAGGTTGATTTTTAGCTCGTCTGCGCCACGATGGATTAGATGAGCAACTCCCCTCCCCGTCGCCTCGCGCCGGCCCAAGGTCCCGCCCGCGCTGACAGGCTTGCCCGTCACGATTTCGGTCACCGTTTGTCCCTGATACATCGAATAAGTATCCATGAACCAGGCCATGATCTGCTCGTTCGTCCCCATATCGGGGGCCATCACGTCGGTATGAGGGCCAACGAAGGGGATCATTTCTTGCATATAGCGGCGCGACAGCGCTTCGAGTTCGCGCTTGGACAGGCCTCGCGGGTCGACACTGATGCCTCCCTTGGCACCACCGTATGGCAATCCAACCAAAGCACACTTCCAGCTCATCCAGATTGCGAGCGCCGCTACTTCACCGAGATCAACGCTCGGAGCGAAGCGTGTGCCGCCTTTCGTGGGACCAAGCGTGAGGTGGTGCTGCACACGGTAGCCCTCAAAAACCGCTGTCGTGCCGTCATCGCGGTGGATCGGGCAGGACACGGTGACCGCTCGCTTCGGCATTAGTAGCCGAGCTCTAGTGTCCTGCGGTATGCTCAGATAGTCGGCTATGACCTCGAATTGTTTCACGGCCATGTCAAAGACCGGCCCGCCATAGGCACTCACGTTCGCTCCTTAGGTTGATTGAAACAGCAGAACAGAAAGCACGCAGGCCGCCTCCTAGGCGCGTCGCGGCCGAAAGCAGCGACGACGAGCGTAGAGTTGCTGAATTGGTTTCGAAATGGGCGGCAAAACGCTTGTATGTGTTTCATGTACTGTGAGCGAACTCCCTCCGGGCGGGCAAATACCAATTTCAGAGGAACTAAGACCAGATTGGAATGGTACCTGTTAGCCGGTCGATTTTAGAGAAAAATCGAGAGGCAGCTCGAAAGTGGCGCCGGAGCTCCGGGAAGTTGGTTTTCGCACCGCAAATCACGTCGCTGCCGCGTTCGGTCTTCGACTGCTGCTGGCAAACCCGACAATCCGGTGCTCGCGCGTCGTAAAGCCCGCGAGCGGCAACGCGCTGGCGCTCGCGCTAGTCTTGAGACAGACTCGGGCGAATCAAACACTCTCAGCGTGAAGCCGTATCAGCGATTTCATCCTGACCGCCTAGGTGTGCCAGGCGTTGCGGGTCCGTGCATCCAAAAACAGGAGTTTCACCCAAGCTTCGCAATCCGTAGCCATCGACCACCGCTCTCGCTGACGACCTCAACCCAAGCGCACCGTCCAGAACCGCACCTCAGCGGCTTTTGAAACTCCAAGACCCTGTAACCGTTGCCGGGTGACGTTCACGGCCAGATCGCGTTGCGCAGAGCAGAATTGGCACTCGAAGAAATTTCCCTTCCGGACTCCTACCGGACTGGAAAATCCGCGCTGGATCTCGATCCCAAAGGCTGTCTGGAAAGAAGTGCAGTTCGCCGGGGTCTCGGTTCTTTTGCTTGCCCAGGGAATGGACTGAGTGGGCACCGTCCGGTTCGGAGGTTGTCGCCTGCACGCAACCACTGTTCATCGACGCCACCGGCCTAATCGCACTTGCTGAGATTGTTGCGGTTCGCACGGTCGGGCTACGCCTCCCTGCGTCACGAGCCCGGCGAAGCTCTCTCATAGTGATTGCCGCGCGGCAGTTTGCCGACGCACGGAAGCTGTCGCCTAAACAATGAGGTAAATCGGATGCGTCACCCGCACAAACTGCAGCGGCGCGTCCGAAACGATGGCGTCGACGGAGGCCGGATAGCTGTTGGCATCGCTGCGGCTAAGTGAATCAGACGCCTTAGCTAGCACCGTCGTCCCGTCGGCAACAGGTTTGATCTCTGTCGGAGAGACGCTCATGCAGCGGGCGCAGTGGAAGGCGGCATGTCCAACCCAGTCTGCCAAAATGTCCCCGGTCTGCGAAAGCGTCGAGCGGTCGAGATCGATGCCTTGGCGGGCGTAGATATCGGCCTCCGGCCCGCCGCGCCGGGGCGTCCGCCTGTATGCCGTCCTAGCGCGAAATGGGTATTCGGTGCGCGGGGTAGCGGCAACGCCGAACTGAAGGGATTATGTCCTGCCGCTCGCTCTAATCCTTGGAAGTCGCCCTGCAGCATGGACAGGTTTTATCATCAATGTCGACCGGAACCTCGATCGCGGCTGATGATCTGAGAATGCTCCGCGATTGACGCGACGCTTGCGTGCGTGTTCCGCTCGCCGCTCCGGCGCTGTCGCGTCCTGGCTGACTTCCATTGACGTTGCAGTTCTTTGACCATCGGATGCAGCCGCTCGGCCCCGTGCCGCTCGGCCAGCAGCATCGCCTTGGCGGCTCGGGATCATTAAGCTCATCGCTGGACACCCACAGAACCGGATGTGAGGGGCGCATCAGCGTCGCCAAACGGCGACACGGGCTAAATCGATGCCGCTACAAGGGAAGTGCCGGAATGAAGCGTTGGGTCGGGCTCGGCGTCCTTGCCGATAACCTCATCAATATCGGCCGCGTGATGGAGAAGCAGTCGCCGCAATAACGGTTCGTACCACCTCTCCCTGGGCTTCCATCGCCCCGCCAGCCTTCGGCGGGGTTTATTGTTGTTCGTACGTTGACCCGTCTCTTCAAAACCGCGAATTTTGCGCCGGAAAGTAGCTAGTGCTCAGTCGTGGCCGGGGGGCGCACCAAATAAGCCAGCTCTAGCGAAATGGCTACGACTTGACCCGGCGCGACCTAACGCTGCCACGCTCCTCATATTTCGGAAAAATTAGATCTGAGTAACAAAAGCCTCCGGCAGGGATGCCGGAGGATCAAAATCGAGCCTACCTCTTTTTTGGTTCCTTAGTTCGACGGAGACTCAGAAGTTGCGCTGAGCGCGGAGCAGCAGCGTGAGGCCGCCTTGGTCTTTCAGGTCGTACACAGCACCGGGCTTTGCAATACTCGACTGCACCGGCAGCGTCACAGTGCTTCCGCTGGCGTATTTCTGATCGAGGACGTTGTAAGCGAGCTCTGCGCCAAAGACCAGGTTCTTGACCGGGGTCCAACTGACGTATGTACCGACTACCGCAAAGTTGAAGTCAGGGTTACAGCCAGCAAGGCCGCTCGAGAGCGCTAGCCCTGTAACGACCGCGCCACAAATATAGCCCTTAGCAGTGCCGTTGTAGCGCACCGCGCCCCAACCACCGAAGATACTGGTATGCCAATATTCATTCCAATTGTGATTGATGGCGCCGTTGAAGCCGAATGTCGTGGTCAACTCCTGACCAGCGCCGACAACGAACACAGAGTCAGCGATACCAGCGATTCCAACGCTCTGATAAGCACCCGCCAAATTCGAGCCGCCATATCTCGCGAAGTTGGTCGACATATAGTCGTTGAAGACGTAACGGCTTGCACCATTTGCATAGACGCCAGTCACGTTGATCGAGTCACCCGGACCGGTTGGGAGGTTCTTGATCGAAAATGCCAACTGACCCGCCCAGCCCCACTTATCACTCGGATAGCCGGTAACCTCTGTCGCGCCATAGTAAGCAGCATGGTTATCGTGAGCCGCGAGGGACGCCTGAAAGAGGCCCCAGGACTGGTCAACACGAAGCGATGCGATGAGGTCTGGAGCTCGAGTACCGCCAATGTCGTTGGCGCCGTAAGTACCGGTGGCGAGACCCGCAGCCGTGGCTGCGCTCACGTTCCAGATGTTGGTTGTGTCATGGAGAGTTTGATCCTGCGCCGAGAATGAAGCCGTGATACCTTGACCGAAGTCAGCGGTATAGGACACTTGGTTCACGGGATCCCACGCACTGCTACCCGGCAATTCAACGTAGTTTCCGGGATACTCGCCCCAGGGGGTAGAGAATTGCGATCCCGTCCTACCAAAGGTGAAACCAGCGAACTGGATGAAGGCGTAATAGAGACCGGGCGCAGCACCGCCAATAGTATTTGCACTCGAGTTATAACTCGTACCGCCACCAGTGAGACCGGTACCGGCACCGTTATAACCGCCTGTTGTCCAAGTGAACCAGACTTCGGCGTAGGTGCGAAGCAGTCCATACTCGGTCGCCGTACGCGTGTCGACGCCCAAGATCGTGCGGGTACGACTTGTATAGTAGTTGCTTAGGCGGTTCCGTGCGGCTCCAACCCCGCTGTCTGGGGGATTATAAGCACTGTTAGTGTTAAAGGTCACGTCGGCGCGCACATAGCCACTGAACTTGATGCAAGTGTCAGTGCCCGGAACGTAGTAGAATCCGGCGCCGTACAGCGAGCAGATTTTCACGTACTCGACGGCCTTCGCCTTGATGGGCAGATCAGCAGCCCGCGCTCCGCCAACAGCAATCAGACCCGCGGCCGAACTGATCAAAAGACTCTTCGCCACCTTCATAATAGCCCTCCAATTGTTTCACGTCAAAAAGCGGCCGCTCAAGTTTTAAGAGACTAGCCGCCTTTGCCCCCCATCATTCTCGATCTACAAGGGCCATCCTCAAACGCTTACTGTAGATTGCATCAGCAAACGTCGCGGCGCGGACCATTCCGCTGCTCGCGTGATCACGTTGACAGAATACATTCATAATGGGCGCACGAAATTTGTACGAAATGGACGAACTTGAACTCGCGTTCAAGGGCGAGTGCTCCGATCGCATCACATCGGTACGATTCGTACCAACAAACGATCGGACGTACGTTTTATAAGCTTGTCTTTATGCTATCCGACTAACTCAGAAGCCGGAGCGCTCAGCCAGACAGTACGCGCCACATGGGTGCGCCTTAAGCCCTTGCCGTTGAGATCAAGACGGTCGGCGCTCTGAGCGAAAACCTCAACACGACAGCCCCTTCGTCCACGGCAGCGGGCTGGATGAGGATCGACGCCCGCCGTGGCGGCCTCAGAGGATTTCCAGGTGGCGTGAAGGCACCAGCGTAGAGCGACTCGAGAAGCTAAAGGGTGATTCAGAACGCGCGGACTTTGCTAGTCACCGGGGCTTTTGTTGCAGGCAAGGACGAGGCATAAGCGCCTGAAATAAGCCTGTAACAACAACATACCTTCTGCTCGAGGCACTTGCGTTCATCTATTTGCAATACGCCGCGCGTCTTGCGAATTAGCCCTTGCTCTTCGAATCGGATTAACGTCTCTGTGACCCCGGCCCGGCGCAATCCCAAGACAGACGAAAGGTAGTCATGGGTAACTGGAAGTACATGAGTCCCAACAGCATCACTGGCCAAACAGAGCCACAACGCGAGTCGTTTTTCGCGATCGTGTCGAACGCCACACAATCCTGTCTGAGCGCAGTGCAAGTTCAGCGCGTGAACGTAACGAAAAAGATGTTCTTGGATTTCGGTGCGCTCATTCATCATCCGACGCAAATCCTCGACAAGGATCCTGTGCGCTCTTCCCGGAAAGAGCACGACAGACCGATGGGTCGAAAGATGTCCTCCCAATAAGAGTGAAGCGCCAACCGCACCACGATATCCGATTACCGCCGTTTCAAGGATGCTTCCCTCCGCGACGATCCTCAGCGAGACAAGGCCGGACTCTATGAAATAGACGTGTTCAACATGACTTTTCGGCTCATGCAGAACCATACGTTCTCGCAGGACAATAGGCTCGAGGAACTCTCCTATTACGGCGAGGTCTTGCAGAGAAAGACTCGCAAGAATCGCATTCTTGACAAAGGATCGCGTACTAGTGCGCACGTTATCAGACCGATGGACCATCGGCTGTCTCCCGGGCACCCGGTCGGTTGAGGAACGCCCATGGTTTGATAAGTACCTCCTCCTCGGTAATTGTCCCTAGATAGGCCTCTGAACGGTCCCTGGGCCTGTCCGCCTCAAAGAGAGCCTGATGGACATCGAAGTATCTCTGCAATTCAAATGATTTCCGGGAGGGTTGCTTGCTCAAAGGAGCCCTACCTCGAATTCTGCAAACGCCGCCAGCGAATAGCGGGCCGTCGTCAGCAGCAGGATATATATCATCTTGCCCCTCCACTCCTGCGCAGATTGTGGACGAACCACCTTCGGCGACGCCAATACCAATTTCGGAAAGGTCGATACCAGATCGGAATTGGGAAAGGCACGTTCCGCTTCTAATCTTCGAGGCTAGCAGAATTGTTTCTCGCTAGTTCCTAGACGCAACTCGAACAGGCATGATGTATTCGGCTTCTTTTGGCTGAATGAGCGACACGCCTTCGGGAGTTGCTGCAAACCATTTCTTGAGGGGCTTGATTCGATCCAACGATCTGAACCTCGCTCGACGTCGAGCGGGTACAGCTTGCCTGGCGCAACATCATCCGCAAGCAACGCGATCTTCAGCGGATACGCGTTGCGAAGGCCGTGCCGCCGAAGTTGACGTCCCAAAAACTGAGGAAAGTCCTTCGGCGGCGAGCGCGCGAGAGCTGGGCGGACGCGACTGCCATAAGCTGCCGGTCGAGCATGTATTCAATATAGAGTTTCGCGTGCAGCCTAACGATGCTAAGCACGAAAAAAGAAAGCATCGCGAGGCAGATTCCGATGTCAAGTAGAAGGCCTCCGATGGGCATATCGGAGGTCTTCCTTGGAGGTCAAACTTAGATCTATGAAGTCGCTTTCTTTCTCCTTCTGCTAGTTTGATTCAGAAATTGCGCTGTGCGCGAAGTAGCATGCTGACCGAGTTCTGGTCCTTCGCCTCGTAGATCGCAGCTGGCTTGGCAACCGGCAAGTTCGCCGTGCCCGCACCCGAGAACGTGCCCGAGTACTTCTGGTCCAGGTGGGTCCAGACGACGTCCGCCGTGAAGGCCAGGTTCTTCACCGGGGTCCACACGGTGTTCACGCCGATCGCGGCGAGGTTGAAGTCCGGGTTGCAAGTACCCGCGAAGCCGAGCAACGCAGCAGCGTTCGCACAGATCGCGGTCTTGCCACCGGAACCATACTGTACTGCGCCGTACGCGCCGTAGATGGCGCTCGCCCAGTTCGGGTTCCAATTGTGGGTATAACCACCGCGGAAGCCCCAGGTCTTGACCGTCTCGATACCCGAACCGGCCACGAACACGCCATCAGCAATGCCCGCGATTCCGATGCTCTGGTAGGCGCCAGCCAGGCCAGTGCCGCCATACATAAAGAACGTCTGCGGAAACAGGCTCTGGAAGTTGTAGCGGCTTGCACCATCCGTGTAGACTGCCTGCAAGTTGATCGAGTCGCCCGGGCCAGTCGGGATGTTCTTGATCGACAACGCACCCTGAACCGCCCAACCCCACTTGTCGGCAGGATGACCGGTCGGCTCAGTAGCGCCGTAGTAGGCCGCATGCAGGTCATGGGCGACGACCGAGAACTGAGCCAGGCCCCAAGCCTGATCAACACGGACCGCGCCGATGACGTCAGGCGCACGAGTACCGCCCCAATCGTTGGCACCGTACGCACCGGTAATCATGCCAGCAGCGGTCGCAGCCGACAGGTTCCAGAGGTTCGACTGGTCCTGCTGAGTGGGATCCTGCAACGCCACCGAACCGGTGATGCCCTGGCCGAAATCAGCCGTATAGGCAACCTGGTTTACGCCAGTGACGTGGTTGGAACCGCCCGGAAGGGTGTCGGGACCGCCAGCCGGATAGCTCTGCCACGGAGCATCGAAGATTGAGACGGTGCGGCCGAAGGTGAAGCCAGCGAACTGGATGAACGCATGGTAGAGGCCGAGGGTGCCGCCACCGATGCCGTCACCCGCATAAGCCGACGGGCTGCTGCCGGTGTAGACGCCAGTCGTCCAGGTGAAGACCATATCGGCGTACGTACGAACCACGCCGTACTCGGTCGCGGTGCGCGTATCGACGGTAAAGTCCATACGAGCGCGGCTGAACCAGTAGTTGGTTAGACGGTTGTTCGCACCCTGTGGCGCGCCTTGGCTGAACGAGTAGTCGCCTGCACCAACCGTGGTGTCTGCACGGACGTAACCACCGAACTTGATGCAGGTGTCAGTGCCCGGCATGTAGTAGAATCCGGCACCATACAGGGAGCAGATCTTTACGTATTCGACCGCCTTGGCCTTCACGGGAAGATCGGCTGCCTGCGCTCCGCCAACGGCGATCAGACCCACCGCCGAACCGAGCAAAAGGCTCTTCAACATTTTCATAAATTTTCTCCAGACTATTCCACCTCGCAGTGGTCGCTCAAGCACTACGGCAGAGACCAACCACCTCGCCTTGCCCTGACGCTTCCCTAACTGCAGGGCCTTCCGTGAACGCCAACTGATAGATCGAACCAGCCGGCGTCGCCGTGCGGATGATTCCGCCGCTCGCGTTCTTATGTTGACAGACTGCGTTTGTTATTGGCGGACGAACTCCGTACGAAACGCACGGATGCGTGCAGGCATCTCGCAAGCGTGATGCAGTCGTGTCATAACGGTACGTTTCGCACCGGCGACGCACAAACAAGGTACGTTTCGTACGATGGCAAGAACGGCCATTGGCGTTGCCGAATGATCTATCGGCCTGAAATGTTCGCGGGCGCATCGGCCGGACATTGATCTAACATGGCTGTCCGCGGCGCAGGTTGTAATAGCGGTGGCCCATGCCGATTTGGACATTGTGACCACGAGCTCGCGGCAGGTCTCTCAAGCTCTCGGGCCGCCGGAGCATTCGCTTCATCGAAGGTTGGCTGGCGCGGGAGTATCTTGATGTCATCATAGGGGAGCACAGCCGGGAGGATGGCGCGTTGGTCAACGCCCCGATTTCGGCAATTGCGCCGACGCCACAAGATCCAAATCACGTCGGCAAGCAATTTAGAGCATCGGCCAATCATGTTGCAGCGTATCCGGCGGCGATGAAGTAGTTGCGGCATTTGCCGCGCTCACCCCAAACCGCTCGCCTGCCTCTCGGTGTGATGTGCCCGCCTTCACAGCGTTCAGAACTCGAACGCGAAGATCCACCGAAAGAGCCTTTGACATGCCTGACGGCCTCCGCTCCGGCAGACAGTTTGAATCAGTTCGCCGCTGATTTGGGTATCCCTTTCGACTCACTCAACTCGGCGAATGCTCTAGCGTCGGCGGCTAGTGAATCTCTTCAGAGAGCATTTTGGTAGCGATATGTCCTCTCACACTCACGAGCGCCGTCAGCCATGCCCGAATTGAGCTGGAAGTCCTCGCCCTTGATGTCGTGAACGATTGTGGACGCCGGCCAGGTCAAAAGGGGCGGGCCGACACCCTTGCTGGAACGAGCAAAGCAGGGCACATGCTCCCGCCGTCATCAGCCAAGGTGGTCGTCGTTGGCCGGCCGCGGCGGCCGGTAGACCCCAGAGCGCGCGATGCCAAGCAACATGCATTGCCGGCGGATCGACAGCGCCTTGTCGGCGCGATCGTGCATTCCTCGACGATCCGGCGTGCTCATCTTCCGGACCTCCTCCACGCTAAAAATCGCGCTGGACTAGTTGTCCAATCTTGTCCTGCAGCTTCTTGAACTCGCGTTCGCGCGTTTCCTAGCTCTCCCGGCCGAGACCCGCGTCAAAGGCCCGCGCCGCCCGTTTCGGCAGTTGCTTCTTCCAGGCATAGATCTGTTCGGGTGAACCTCATAGCGCTGGGCCAGATCGGCCACCGTCACACGTTCCGGCACCGCTCCAGCGCGATCTTTGCCTTCAGCGTCGCGTCGATCTTACGTCTCGTTTTCGTCGTCATCATGCGCCCATCTATCAAAACGGAGCAGCTCTTTCCAACTAAACACATGGTCCCCAAAATCCGGGTCCATCTCAGGCCGAATGCCATAGGTGCCGTCACCACTAGATGAAAAGAGAAATGAACAGATAGCGAGTGCCAACGCGGCCCCTATTGCACGGTTGCCTTGCGACTACGGTCATGAATGGAGCCAAGCAAGGGATGCGATCGGACGCGACCATCTGCAACCCACAACTGCCACGATCAACGATTTGCAATGAACCGATTAAGCACGTTCAACGTAATGCGAGAAACTGCGTTCGTGTAGTTGTCGATCGGCAGACAACCTATCCAACAGATTGATCCGACCGAAAACACGGCTCCGCCACTCTTGGTCGAAAGCCAGGTCATGTCTGCGCGCACAAGCCGATTGTCGGATCCACCCTGCTCTCCGGGGAGGATGTAGGTGTAGTCTTCCGCGACGGGCTGGTAATGCTCGCTTAACCCGACGGATGATGCGAGCACGGTTGTTTCAGGCGGCGTCCCGTAGAGAGCATCCACATGGTCCAGTTCGTCGCCGGCCGCGCCGTCCAGCATCATGCCCTTAGTGCCGATCAGCTTGTCGGTGACGCCTTCGAAGATCCATTTGTGTGCCGGTCTTTCAGCTGCATCGGTTCGCTTGTAGGGACCTGCCTTGCCCCAGCCGGCCGCCCCCGTACCGATCCCGGTGAGGCGCTGCGGAGGGCGACCGCGATAGCGCCAAAGGCTGCCCCGTTCGCCGGTCGAAGCATGGACGTTCTCGCCCGGCTGCGACGTGTAGTTGCGCATCCCCGCGTGGCCGCGTCGCACTTCGATCACATGGGGCAGCTCAGGATGGAAGCTGGTGACCCAGTAGAACCCGTTACCGCCAAGATACATCAAATTGCCACCGCGATCCACGTATTCCTGGAGCGCATCCATCATGCGTTCCGAAACGTACTCCGGGTGGGAGCCAGTGACGACGACATCATAAGCCTGCAGTGCAGCGAGTCCCTCGAGATGCAAGTCCTCGTCGGTCAAGACGTCGTAATCGAAGCCATGGTGTTCGAGCCAGTCGAGCAGGTAGAAGTCGCCCGCGAAATGTCGATACGAGTCGTTGAGCCAGTTGAAGTGAAAGGGGCGGAAATTCAATAGCGGCCGCAGGCGTGAGGCATACGTCACCCCGGCGCCGTCTTCATGGTTGTTGTACATGGACAGACCGAGCTCGGGGTGTGCCTCGGCGTACTTGTCGGCGTCTTGCAGTTGCACGCGTCCGGACTTCATCGCAAATCCCTCGCCGATGTAGCTGCGATGCTCGTTGCCGTAGGCGAGATATGTGTTCGTCGGCGCGAGAAATAGCACCCTTGAATGGCGCGAGCCAGCGGCAGGGCGGACGTAGAACGGCACCCAGTCTTCGTCCGTGCCGTCTTGGATTCGCAACGCGTAGACACCGGATCGCCATTCCGGTTCGATTTCGAGAGTGAGGCTCGGCTGCCAATCGCCTCCAGCTACCATGTCGCGGTGGAAGAGAACCGCGTTGTATTCGTCGGGCGCGAGTTCCGGATGGTCCCGTCTGCCGCACCAGCGCGAGCCCGTAACCGCCCGCATCGGAAGGTTGAACAACGTCAGAACTGGACCGCCGCTGACGTCATTCGGGATGACCATGGGAGCAGTGTTCCTGCCCATCGACCAGGAATGGAGTAAGCGCGAGCTGAGCAAGCGGTCTGCTCCGGCTCCATTCAGGATCACACCGATTTCTTCCGGACTGAGAGCGGAAGAAGCGAAGACGAGGTCGCCGATCTTGCCGGTGAAATGCTTGTGGGCAGCCCCTCCGTTCTTAGCTGCCGCTAGCGTGACTTGGCCCAAGAAGCCTCTTGGGAAGAAGCCCTCGCTTCGAAGCGGCGCGAGCGTCTCGCGGATTTCTTCCGCCTTCCCGGTCACAGAAATTTTGGCCGCGGCGAATCTCGCCGCATGATCTTCCACAACGAGGGTGACCCGGTACCACACCCGCGTCGCGAGTTCAAGGTCAAGTGTCGCGACCCGGAATCCATCGACGATAAGAGCGAGCGTGCGGCCGGAGATGACAATGGCCGTCGAACAACCGGCGCCGTTGAAACAGATGAGCGCCTCCTCGGCGTCGGGCAGCAGGCTCGGCCAGAACGAAAACGCAAGCGAGAGAGGTAGACCACGCGCCGCCATGGGCGCATCTACTAATTCCGCATAGCCTCCAATCGACGATTTCTGTTCGGCACCCGCATAAGATGGCTTCAGGCGGCTTGGCATGACTTCATGCCTTATGCCGCCTGCGCCGTCGCGGTTATCGACGCTCACAAGGCGGTAGACTTCGGCATTGAACTCGCCTTTTGGAGCACTCACAAAGAATGTGAGGCGTCCGCCCTGGCGGGCACTCAATCGGTCGGAATAGCCCAAGAGCCTCTGGCGGCCGTAGTCTCCGACACTCATGCGCTACCCTTCCGATCCAGTTCCGATTCGATCAATGCCTCGTCCACCGTGTCATTCAGCGTCCCCAGGGGGTCGACCAGCCTGCCTCCGGCGATTGGAACCACTCGTTGAGTCTCGCCGTGTGTTTGGAGATCCTCCATCCCTCCGGAGTCCGCACGTATTCGTCTTCCCACATAAAGAGCGTAGGCGTTGGCAACGGAGCCGGGCCCTTCTTCAAGTCCCATTCGGTGCGGTAAAGCGTGACGAGGGCCCGACCGGACGCGTGGTCGGAATCCTTCACGTCAATCACGATGTTCGACAGAAAGTGCCGCTGCACGAGCTTGCCGGCTCGCTGCGAGTCCCTCTGGTTCCTGAAGAGTTCGTCGATCCCTTTCCGATCCAGGACTTGTTTCCGAGCCGGGAGCACCAAAGTGCCATCGTTGCTGAACAAGCGGGCGCCTTCCATCGGATCGATGAAGTCGACGAAATGGGAGTAATCGAG